>JBBQYZ010000222.1:0-5885 GCA_038208205.1 Gemmatimonadales bacterium
GGGCAACGACCGCCTCGAGGGCCCGTGTCCCGTCTGCTTCGCGATCCTGACGCAGGAGGACGCCACCGAGCTGCGCCGCTGGGACTGAAGCACGTTCCGTGCGCTCTCGTGCGTCTTCCGCGCGCGGGGTCAGACCCCGAAAGCGCCGCTGCTGGGGTCTGACCCCAGAACGCTTCCGCGCGGAAGTCGCACGGATCGGGCGACATGGCACGGACCGGCCGTGGTACGGCACGCGGGGCGCGCCGGGCGTGAGCTTTTCGGCGCTACCCTTGTTCCATAGGTCGCGCCGATCACATCTGCAATCTACGATAGGGCGACGTGTTTCCCCGCCAACTCGAATACCTCGTCGCGCTCGACCGGGAACGGCACTTCGGACGCGCTGCGGTGGCGTGCCACGTCTCGCAGCCGGCGCTGTCGGAGGCCATCCGCAGCCTGGAGCGCGAGCTGGGCGTGCCGCTGGTCGTGCGCGGCCGGAGGTTCGAGGGCCTGACGCCCGAGGGCGAGCGCGTCCTGACCTGGGCGCAGCGGGCGGTCGACAACCTCCGCGGCCTCGAGCAGGAGGTCTCCCGCCTCCGCGAGGGCCTGATCGGCACGCTCCGGCTGGGCGCCATCCCGACCTCGCTGCCTACCTCGCCGCTCGTCACCACGCGCTTCCGCGAGCACCACCCGCGCATGCGCGTGACGCTGCACTCCATGACGTCGCGGGAAATCGCCCACGGGCTCACGCACGGCGAGCTCGACGCCGGGCTCACCTACCTGGACAACGAGCCGCTCGCCGACGTCGACATGCGTCCGCTGTGGCGCGAGCGGTACCTCCTCCTCGCACCGGCCGACGGCGACCTGGGCGACCGCACCACGATCGGCTGGGCCGAGGCGGCAACGCTGCCGCTATGCCTGCTGACGCCCGACATGCAGCACCGCCGCATCGTCGACAGCGCCTTCGCCGCCGCCGGCGTCGTGCCGGAACCGGTAGTCGAGACGAACTCGGTGTCGGCGGTGCTCGCCCACGCGCGCAGCGGCATCCCGGGCGTCACCGCGCAGACGTGGGTCGTCACGCAGGCGCTGCCGGCCGGCCTGCGGGCGATTCCGCTCGTCGACCCGGTCCTGACCCGCACGATCGGCATCGTCACCTCGGCGCGCACCCAGCGCCTGCCGGTCGTGGACGAGCTGCTCGCGCTGTTCGCGCCGCTCGAGCTGGACGAGATCAGCCACACCGGCGGCCTCGCGGCAGGCGGCGCCTAACGGTCGGCGCCGTTGCGCCCGTGCGCCCCGCGGGGATTGTTCGCCCGGCCCCGCGCCGGCAGCAGCAGGTGGCCCTCGAGCACCGCCGCCCCCACGTCGACCAGCTTGCGCCCGGATCGCCGCGACTGGTCGCGCAGCATCTCGAACGCCTTCTTCTCGTCGACGCGGTGGCGCTCCATCAGAATGCCCTTAGCCCGCTCCGTGCTCGCGCGTCGCCCGAACGCGCCCTGCAAATCGTGGTATTCGGCGAACCGGCGGAGCGTGATGTCGAGCGCACTCTGCAGCTCGTCGGGCGTACCGTCGACCACGTACGCGAACACGCCTCGTCTCGCGGCCTCGCTGACGAACGCCGCGTCCCGTCCCTCGAGCAGCGCGATCACCGGGCAGTCGGCCTCGCGGACGATCCGCTCGATCAGCTCCAAGGCGTGATCCGAGCTCGTGCCCAGACCAACCAGCGCGACGTCGGGATGCTCCCGCGCCGTGAGGGCGCCGATGCCGGTCACGTCGGTCGATCCGGCGATGACCGCGTGCCCGAGCCCACCCACCAGCGTCGTCACCAGCGCGATCCGGTCGGCGCGCTCGTTCGCGACGAGCACGCGCAGTCGTTCGCCGTTCACGTCGCAGCTCCGGGCCGGCCGGCCTCGCGCCACTCCGCGCGGCGCTCGACCCACGCATGACGCGGGTTCCGAGCCAGGACCGCGTAGCGCGCGTCGCCGACCACCACATCCACGACTGCGTGCCGGTCGTCCTCGCTGACGACGCACGCGTTCACCGGGTTCTCGTGGTCGACCGCGACCAGGAACCGGCTGCCGCTCGCCCGCACCGCCTCGTACTCCGCGTGGGTCGCCGCGACCTGCGCCTCACAGGCCGTGTCGTCGCACTCGCACCGCAGCAGGCCGCGCACGGCGCATGGTGCCAGGGCGGCATTCGCCAGCTCCAGAAGCTCATTCGCGTCGCGGATGACGCACTGCCGACCCACCTCGCCGTCCAGCTGGCCTAGCAATCGGGCCTCCGACGCGGGCACCGCGCCACTCGGGAGCGGGCGATGACCGGCGCAACGACGAACTTGGTCAGTGTACCAGCTGCCGGCAAGCGATCCATGACGCGAGCCCGGTCATCGAAGACGCGGCGATGGTGAGGCGCGAGCTGGTGAGGGCGCTGAGCAGCCACTCGGCGGCGCTGGGCGACCAGATCATCCACGTCACGGCGAGCGCCGGCGTCCCGCGCCGGTGGCGGAGGTGTTGCGCCTGGCCGGCTGAGGCACGCACCGTTCACGTGATCGCACGCGATTGCCGATACCGGACAAGCGTGCCGTCAAGCGTGTGGTCCGGGCCCGACACCGGGCGACCCACCACGACGGGAGGCGCTGTGTCCTGCAAGAGCCCGACGGCGTCCGGCATCGGCCGGAGCGTCGCATGAGATCCCGGCTGCTACGGGAGCGCGACGCCGCGCTCGCTGTCGTCATCGAGATGCTCCGCGACGGCGTCATGCGCTGCGCGGCGGGCGGCCGCATCGAGTACGTGAACGAGGCCATGTGCACCATGACCGGCTTCGCCGCGTCGGAGCTCGTCGGCGCGGAGCAGCCACTGCCGTTCTGGCCCGAGGACGAGGTGCCCGTGATACGGGCGTTCGCGGCGGGCGTGGCCGAGGCCGGCTACGGCGAGCACGAGCTGACCTACCGGCGCAAGAACGGCGAGCGCTTTGCCGCCATCGTCACGGCCGGTGTCGATCCCTCCGACGGCTCCCGCGTGGTGCTCGTGAAGGACGTCTCGGACCGCACCGAGCTGCTGCACCGGATTCGCGACGCGACCACCGAGGCGGAGACCGCGCGCTCAGCGTTCGCCCGGGCGGCCGAGGTGATCGGCGAGTTTCTGTACAGCGGCGAGCTGCTCACGGACGAGCAGCTGGTGATCCACGCGAGCGGGCCGGGCCTCGCGGCGCTGCTGGGATCGGGACGGCCCGTCGCCGACCTGCTCGCGACCTACGACGACCACGTGCATCCCGACGATCGGGTGGCCTACGACGACGCGTGGGGGTTCATCGGGTTGCGCTCCCGCGAGGACGAGCTCGTCCAGCACGAGTACCGGCTGGTGGGCGATGACGGCGTCTCGCGCTGGGTGCGCGACCGGTGGCGCGTGACCGCGCAGGCCGGCCGGGTGTTCGTCACCGGCGCGGTGCGCGACATCTCGGCGCTGCGCACAGCGGAGCACGAGCGGGCGGTGCTGCTCGAGCAGCTCGAGCGGCTCTCGACCATCGACCCGCTGACGGAGCTCTACAACCGCCGCCACCTCGATGTGAAGCTCCGCGACCGCCTGTTCCGTCCCGGCTCGCGGATCGCCGTCGCGATGGTCGACGTGGATCACTTCAAGCACATCAACGACGAGTACGGGCACGGCGTCGGCGACGACGTCCTGCGCACCGTCGCCCGCCGGCTGCGCCAGGCGACCCGCCCGGACGATGTCGTCGCCCGCTGGGGCGGTGAGGAGTTCTGCGTGCTGCTGGCCGACGTCGACGACGACGAGCAGCTGCAGATGCTGGCCGAGCGCCTGCGCCTCGCGGTCTGCTCGCACCCGATCAGCGTGGGCGGCTCGATGCACCTCGCCGTGGCCGTCTCGGTCGGAGCCGCGCGGGCGACGAAGCACCAGCGCCGACCGGACAGTCTCCTGGCCCGCGCCGATGTCGCGCTCTACTCCGCGAAGGAGACGGGACGCAACCGCATCGCGATCGCCGCTCCGGCGGACCTGCGAGTGGGAGCGGTTGGATTCGAACCAACGTAGGCAATGCCAATGGGTTTACAGCCCATCGGAATCTAGCTTAGATACTGGCTTCGGATAGGTTGAGCGGCATTCTGGGCGGCTTTCCTGTACGCTCGTCAAGTCGGATGAGTGGAGGAGGACTCGCGAATGGCGACGGAGCAGCCGCGGCGAGCGAAGGTGCCGGCAGGAATCCGCGAGCGTCACCAGCGGTCGTGCGCGACGCGCCAAGCCAAGTCGCGGTGCACATGCGTCCCAAGCTTCGAGGCCCTCGTTGCCCTTGGCAAGGCCGGGCAGCGAAAGCGGCGAACGTTCGCGACGCTCTCTCAGGCCAAGGACTGGCGGACCGAGCAGCTGGCGGCGAAGACGCGACAGCGCCTGCGTGCGCCCGCCAGCGTCACCCTGCGGGAGACCGCCGAGCGCTACGTGGCGGGCATGCGCGCCGGGACGATCGCGACTCGCAGTGGCGAGCACTACAAGCCCTCGGTCATCCGCAGCTACGAGCAGGCGCTCGCACGCCACGTACTGCCCGACCTCGGCGGCCGCCGCCTCGGCGACCTGACGAGCGGTGACCTGCAGCGACTCGTCGAGCGCCTGCGCGGGGAGGGGTTGAGCGCGTCGACCATCGCTAACGCCATCAATCCCGTGCAGGCGATCTACCGCCGCGCAATCGTTCTCGGGGAGGTGCCCTACAACCCGACGCGGGACGTCGTGCTCCCGGTGATCCGCGGACGGCGGGGACACGGCGGCGATGCGGGCGACGCGCTCCAGTTGATCGCAGCGGTGCCCGAGCGAGATCGATGCGCCTGGGCGCTGGCGTTCTTTGCCGGGCTCCGTCTGGGTGAGCTTCGGGCGCTCCGGTGGGAGGACGTCGACAGCGCCGGTTCGATCATCCGCGTGTGCCGCTCGTGGGACGACCGGGAGGGCGAGATCACGACCAAGAGCGCGGCTGGCGAGCGCGACGTTCCGATTCTGGCTGTTCTCCGGCCGATTCTTGCCGGCCAACGCGCTCACTGCCCGTGGGCGCCGCGTGGCCTGGTGCTCGGTGATTCGGCCGAGGTGCCGTTTCATTACAACGGCCTCTACCGTCGCTCGTCCAAGGCCTGGGCCGATGCTGGCCTCCCGCGGATCACGCCCCACCAGGCCAGGCACTCGTTCGCGTCGTTGCTCATCGCGAGCGGCGCGAACGTGAAGGTTGTGACGGAGATCCTTGGGCACTCGTCCGTGCGGCAGTCGTTCGACCGGTACGGTCACCTCTTCGCGGACTCGCACGCCACGACGGCGGCGCGCCTCGATGCGCTGATTGCTTCCGCGGATAGCGTCGCCCGCGCCGCGCAGTGAACAGCACGCAGCTCAGTCGGATTCAGCCAGCGCTTCGCGACGCGCGGCCCAGCGCTCGAGCTCCGCGATCCGTACGAGCGTGAGCCGTGGGCTCGCTCGTACAACCCGGAGTTCGGGAAGGATGAAGCGCCGGAACGTGTCGGTCGAGACGCCCACCGCTTGGGCGGCCTCGCAGATCGTAAGGAGAACCCGCGGCACATGGAGGGAGACGCGGGGGGCTGCCGCCTGCCGGTACGGATCAGCGGGCGATTCCCAGGCCGTCGCCGGAGACCCGTTGCTCGGGACGCGGGCTGATGTACGCTCTCGCTCTTGGTGCACCTTCGCACCCTGCGCTCGATCGGCCACCGAGATCCCGAGTTCGAGCTGTCCACTGCCTTTCACGATACTTGTAGCGTATATGTCTCATGACTTATTGGCAAGGGCCTCCTCGGAGGGTGCTTGCGATGGTTCGTAGCAGCGGTTCGATCGTGCGGGAGGCCAGGCTGCGGGCGGGGTTGTCGCAGGTCGAGCTGAGTGAGCGCTCCGGGAAGGATCGGGCGCAGATCGCAC
>JBBQYZ010000223.1:0-5873 GCA_038208205.1 Gemmatimonadales bacterium
GCGCGCACCGCGGCCAGGCGCGCGACCTGTCCGCGCTCGAGCGCCGAGTAGTCGGGCGAGCGGAGCACCGGAGCCTCCGCACCCTCTGTGAACCTGTTCACGCCGACGATCGTCGTCTCTGCGCGCTCGATGCGCAGCTGATGCTCGTACGCGGAGCGTGCGATCTCCTCCTGGAAGAAGCCGGCGTCGATCGCCCGGGCAGCACCCCCGAGCGCGTCGACGCGCTCGAGCAGCGCGGTCGCTTCGCCCTCGAGCGCATCAGTGAGCTGCTCGACGTAATAGCTCCCGGCCAGCGGATCGGCCGTGAGCGCCGCGCCGCTCTCGTAACCCACGATCTGCTGCGTCCGCAACGCCAGCGTCGCTGCCTCGGCGGTGGGCAGCGACAGCGCCTCGTCATAGCCGTTGGTGTGCAGTGACTGCGTGCCGCCGAGGACGGCCGCGAGCGCCTGGACCGTGACCCGTACGACGTTGTTGAGCGGCTGCTGCGCCTGAAGCGTGACGCCGCCCGTCTGGGTATGAAAGCGTAGCCGGCAGCTCGCGTCGTTCGCGCCGAAGCGCTCACGCATCAGGCGCGCGTACAGGCGCCGCGCCGCGCGGAACTTCGCGACTTCCTCGAACAGGTCGTTGTGCGCCGCGAAGAAGAAGGAGAGGCGCGGGGCGAAGCCGTCGACCTCGAGGCCTGCGTCGCGCGCGCGCGCCACGTATTCCATCGCGTTGGCGAAGGTGAACGCGAGCTCCTGTACCGCAGTCGCCCCCGCCTCCCGGATGTGGTAGCCGCTGATGGAGATCGGGTTCCAGCTCGGCACCTCCACCGCGCAGAAGCGGAAGATCTCAGCGATCAACGCCAGCGACGGTCCCGGCGGATAGATGTAGGTGCCGCGGGCGATGTACTCCTTGAGGATGTCGTTCTGGATCGTGCCGCTCAATGCCGCGCGGTCGATCCCCCGTTCCTCGGCGACGACCACGTACATGGCGAGCAGCGTCGAGGCAGTCGCGTTGATCGTCATGCTCGTGGAGACCCGGTCGAGCGGGATGGCATCCAACAGCGCGTGCATGTCCTCGACCGTGTCGATCGCGACTCCGACGCGACCGACCTCGCCAAGGGCGCGCGGCGAATCGGAGTCGATCCCCATCTGGGTCGGGAGGTCGAAGGCGACGCTCAGTCCCGTCTGCCCCTTGTCGAGCAGGAGCCGGAAGCGCTCGTTCGTCTCGGCTGCGGTGCCGAACCCCGCGTACTGGCGCATGGTCCAGAGTCGCCCGCGATACATCGAGGACTGAATGCCGCGGGTATAGGGAAAGCGGCCGGGGTCACCCAGATCGCGATCGTAGTCGAGCGGCGCGGGGCGGTAGACCGGCTCGATCGGGAGGCCGGAGGGGGAGTGGCGGGCGTCGTCGGGCATTTTCAGAAGGTAGGTGGCTAGGTCGACGGGTCGGTAGGTCGCGACCCGCTGACAGAAGGCGCGCCGGTCCGGTGTCTGGGCGCGCTTCTGTCTCCTCACCTACGCACCTACCCACCGACCCATCCTACACTCGCCCGCTCAGGCCCCCACCAGCTCCGAGTGCCCCTGCAGGGTTCGCGTCGCCAGGTCCACGTCCCGCTTGGAGCCGATGAACAGCGGCACGCGCTGATGCAGCTCGGTGGGATGGACATCGAGGATTCGCTGGGTCCCGTCACAGGCGGCGCCGCCTGCCTGTTCGCAGATGAACGCCAGCGGATTCGCCTCGTAGAGCAGGCGCAGCTTGCCGCCCGGTTTGCGCTTGTTGGCCGGATACGCGAACACGCCTCCCCCCAGCAGGTTGCGGTGGAAATCGGCGACGAGCGAGCCCACGTAGCGGACGCTGAGCGGCTTCCGGTCCCCTTCGAGACCGCGGTAGCGGCGCATCAGCTGCTTCGTCGCCTCGTTCCACAGTCCCTCGTACGAGTCGTTCACCGATAGGTAGCGACCCTCGTCCGGAATGCGGATGTTCGGATGCGAGAGGAGAAACTCGCCGATCGACGGGTCGAGGGTGAAGCCATGCACGCCCTGCCCCGTGGTGTACACGAGCATGGTGCTCGAGCCGTAGATGACATATCCCGACGCGACCTGGCGGCGGCCCGGCTGCAGCAAGACCTCCATCTCGCCGTGCCGGCCTCGCGTGATCTTCTGCACCACGGAGAAGATCGTTCCCACCGGAACGTTGACGTCGATGTTCGACGAGCCGTCGAGCGGGTCGAACAGCAGGCAGTACTTGCCGGTGCGGAAGTTGTCGGGGATCGGGATGATGCCCGGTTCCTCCTCCGACGCCATCGCGCACAACCGCCCCCCGTGGTCCATCGCCTTCACGATCGTGTCGTTGGCGAAGACGTCGAGCTTCTGCTGGATCTCGCCCTGGATGTTCGTGTCTTCGGTGGCGCCGAGGATATCGGCGAGTCCGGCTCGTCGCACCTTGTTGGCGATCATCTTGGCAGCGAGCGCCATGTCGTACAGGATGCCGGACAGCTCGCCGGTGGCCTCGGGGTGGAGGCGCTCCTGCTCGATGATGAAGCGCTCGATCGTGACGACCGACGTCGCAGTGTGCTGGACCACGGGGCTGCCTCTAGACGCTGGGTGGGGCGCCGGCGAGCCGGCGCGCGGCGTACGCCCGAGCGTCCGCCTCGTACGGATTGCGTGAATACCCGTGCCGGAGACTCCCCCAGAGGTACCGGAGCGGGAACGCGCGGTCGTCCTCAAACTGATGGACGTGCCGGACTTCGTGCAAGAGCAGTTCCGGCTCGAGGGGAGCCTGATCGGCGAGCCAGATCGTGCGCCGCAGCGTGATGCCCGCGACAGTTCCCCGGCCAAGGCACCAGCCTCCGATGCGAAGCGCCACTCCGCCACGCCGCCATCGCGCCGCGGCGAGCTCGGGGTAGGACCGAAGTAGATGGTCCGGAAGGGCGAAGGGCGTGCCGACGATCCAGTGCGAGATGTGCGTCATGGGAACAGGGTACGGTCGGGGATCGCCCACCGGACGCCCTGTGCCTCGACCTCGAGTCGTCGGCCGTCGGTGTGTACCACGACCGTGCCGGCAACGTCCGTGCGCAGCGTCTCCGCGCCGGCGGTGTGGAGGAGGTGCAACACCTCGACGCTCGGATGCCCGTAGCTATTGTGCGCGCCCACGCTCACGAGCGCGAGCCGCGGGTGCACCGCGGCCAGGAAGGACGGTGTGGTGCTCGTGACGCTTCCATGGTGACCGACCTTGAGGACGTCAGCTGCCAGCGCCGCGGGGTCGTGGGCGAGCAGCCACTCCTCCTCGCCTGCTTCCGCGTCGCCGGTGAGCAGCATCCGGATGGCGCCGACGCGCACGAGAAGGACGGTGCTGGCGAGGTTGGCGTCGTGAAGGCCCGCCGCCCAGGAGGAGTCGGGAGCGAGTGCCGTCAACACCACCTCGTCCACCTCGAGCGAGTCGCCAGGCCGAACACGCTGCCACGGCATGTGGTCGGCGCGTGCCTCGGCCAGCGCGGCCAGGTAGGGCGGCGAGGTGCCCACGTAGCCCGGGTCGAGGAAGCGGGCCGGGTGCAGCGCAGCGAACAGGGAGGCGGCGCCACCGACGTGATCGGCGTGCGGATGCGACAACACGAAGAGCGCGACGGCGCCGCCGCGATGGGCGATGTAGGGCGCCACGACGGACCGCCCGGCGTCGCCCCCCTCCCAACTTCGGCCGGCGTCGATTACCACCCACCGCCCCTGTCGCGTGCGCAGCGCCAGTGCGTCGCCCTGCCCGACGTCGATCATGTGAAGCTCCGTGTCGCGGCGTGACACGGGCACCACCGGTTCCACGATCATCGCGGCGAGGGCCGACACCGCGACGAGGAGCGCGCCGCGCCGGCGTGGAGCGACGCACGCCACCACGAGCCCGATGGTGGCGATGCCGGCGGCCCAGGCGGCGACGGTCGTCGGCAGAACGGCGGGCGCGGCGAATGGCAGCGACGCCGCCACCAGCGCGATCCTGTCGAAGAGCGTCAGCAGCACATGCGCCGCATCGACCGTGAATCGTTGCACCGACGCGATCGGGATGCTCAGCGTGAGGAAGAGAACTGGCTGGAGCACGCCCATCACCGGATCGGCGAGCAGGTTGGTCACGGGCCCGAGCAGCGCGACACGTCCAAAGCTCCAGGCCACGAGCGGCGCCGTCACGACGGTCGCGATGACGCTCACCACCGCCGCGCGGGCGACGCCGCGCCGCGCGCCGCGCCACTCGGGCGGGATGCAGCGCGTGGCGAGCGCACCCCCGGCGACCAGTGCCACGGTGCCGGCCACGCTCAGCTGCCAGCCCAGGTCGAGCACCGTGCGCGCGTCGATCAGCGGGGCCACGCTGCCGACCGCGAGCACCGCCCAGGTGGAGGTGGGCCGCTGCAGGAGGCGACTGGCGAGGATCAGACCGAGCATCACCGCCGCCCGTACGGCGGGCGGTGGGGCGCCGATCGCCGCGACGTACAGTGCGAGCAACACCAGCGTGCTCACCCGCGAGGGAGTCGACGGAAATCGCAGCGCGCCCGCCAGGAGCTCGAGCGCGAGGGCGATGATCGCCACATGCAGCCCCGACACGCTGAGCATGTGAACCAGCCCCGCGCGAGCGAATCGGTCGCGCGCGTCCGGCGGGATGGCCGACATGTCGGCGATGACGAGCGCCCGGACGACCGGCGCATCCGCGCCGAACAGCCGGTCGATGCGACGTCCCACCGCGCCGCGCGCGGTCGCCAGCGATTGCTCCGTTCGCGCATCGGTGATCCTCGCATCCCGGAGCACGAGCCCTCGCGAATCGCTGGACGGCTCGCCACCCACGAGGGCGAAGTCTCCCGCCCGCCCGCCGCCGTGTCGCACGAACAGCGTGGCCGCCATCTCGCAGCCACCAACTCTCAATCGCGCCCTCGCGACTCCACCCAACGCGGCATCGGTCGTGAGCTCGGCAGGCCACTGCCGCATCGCCGTGAGTCGACTTTGGCAGGTCGCGTCCCCAGCCTGCGTGGCCGAGGCACCGAGTACCCCGCCGGCGAAGAGCACGACCACGCTCGAGAGGCCACGATGCCCCATGCGCACCAGTGGCACCGTCGCGACAAGTGCGGCGCCGGAAAGGCCGAGTGCCGTGGACACGAGGGTCCCGAGGCCGACGGCGAGACCGACGGCATACGCGAGCGCAGCCCAGGCGACGAGAGGCATCCCACCACGAACGCCGCCTCGCGCGGGCGCGCGGCATCACGCCATCGCGCCCTGGACCGATCGGAGTGGCAGCTACCCCGCCATCGGCAGCGGTTGACGCTCTCGCACCACGCTGCCGGTGAAGGTCGAGCCCGTGGTGCCGGTCAGCTCCACCGTGAAATACTGCCCGAGCATCGAGGAATCGCCCGTGACCAGCACGGTCTTGAAGTCGCGCGTGCGGGTCATCAGCATCGCGTCCCCGCGCTTCGCCTCCCGCTCCACCAGCACCTCGTGCCGAGTGCCGAGCAGGCCGATGTTCCGCTGACGAGTCATCGCTCGAACGGACGCCACCAAGCGCTGGAGCCGCTCGCTCGCCACGTCCGCCGGCACGTTCAGCTCGGGCGGCAGGCGCGTTGCCGGGGTGCCGTCGCGCGGCGAGAAGATGAAGGTGTATGCGTCGGCGAATCCGACCTCGCGCACCACGCTCATCGTCTCCTCGAACTCCTCGTCCGTCTCGCCCGGGAAGCCCACGATGATGTCCGTCGTCAGCGTCACGCCGGGAATCGCGCGGCGAATGCGGTCGACGCAGTCCAGGTAGCCTTCGCGGGTATATCGGCGCAGCATGCGCTTGAGCGTGCGCGAGGAGCCGCTCTGCATGGGCAAGTGAACGTGCTCGCACACAGTCGGGACCTCGGCCATCGCGGCGATCACGCGGTC
>JBBQYZ010000224.1:0-5866 GCA_038208205.1 Gemmatimonadales bacterium
GTGGCCGTCGCCACAGGTACCGGTACGAGCGTCGTACTGCACGTGTACCACGCCATCCGGTGCGCGCGCGATGCGAGCAGCGAGCGTGCCCTGCGCGGTCAGCACACGACCGATTGCGAGTGGCGCGAGCACGAGGAGGAGCGAGCGGCGCATTGGTCAGTCCTTGTTGAGGATGTCGATCAGGAGCTGCCGGACGCGCGGGTCGTTCTTCTGGCCGAGCCAGAAGATCGCCTTCTTGCGCATCTCGGGGTCGCGATCGGTGCGAGCGATGTCCACGAGCTTGTCCGACGCGGCGCGGTCACGGGCCTCGCTGAGCACCCAGATCAGTTGCTCCTTGAGCGGCCGGTCCGTGAGCCGATCGTAGAGCGGCACCAGTTCGGCCGCCCCCGCCCCGGCCTGACCCGCCGTCCACAGCGCCTGCTTGCGCAGCTCCGTGCCCTGCGACGGGTCGAGGGCCACGTTCAACAACCACCGATCGTTGCCCATGCCGCGCATCTGCGACAGCGAGAACAGCACGCGCTTACGCATCTCGCGGTTCTCGTCGGCCTTGCCGAGCCGGGTGAACAGTCCGCGCAGGAACTCCACATTCTCGGTCGAGCGTCGCTGCCCGAGCCGGAAGATGGCCTGGTCCCGCACCTCGTCCGGTGTATCGTCACGCTCGGCCAAGCGGCGCACGAGCGCCTCGCCGCGAGGGGAGTTCTGCTCGCCCAGCGCGAACACGGCCTTCGCACGCATGTCCAGGTCGGGCGAACCAGTGGCAATCTCCTCGAGCGCCGCGGCCGCTCTGTCGGTGTGCACCTGGCCCAGCCAGAACACCGCCTGCCCGCGCACGCCGCGGTCCGGGTCGTTGCGGTAGACCTCCATCAACAGGCTCTCGGTCTCCGGCGCGCGCTGCTGCGACAGGATGAACACCGCCTTGCGGCGCAGCGGCGCCGAGCAGGCGTCGCGGCGCTGCAGCACCTGCCGGATGATCGGGAGCGCCTGCTCCGCGTCCATCTGCATGAGCGCGTTGAGCGCCGCGGTGCGCACGTCACCCTCGTCCTCGTCGTCCTCGCTGCTCGAGCCGCAGCGGGTGCTCGTCCTGGCCGCGGAAGTCACGGCTTCCGCGGAGCCTGCGTCGCCGCCCCTGGCGAGCGAGCCCCGAATACGCACCGCGAGAGCGTCGGCGTCGCCACGCGTGCCCGCTGCGGGAAAGCGCGTGCGTTGCGCGTCGAGCGACGCGAGCGCCGCGCGAAGGTCGGGCTCGCGTCCGGCGCGGTAGAGCGCGAAGGCGCGCCAGTAGAGCGCATCGGCAGCGTAGGCGGAGGTCGGGTATCGGTCGCTGATCTGTTCGAAGAGGGCGGCCGCCTGTCGGTACTCATTGCGGTTGAGCGCTTCGCGCGCCACGCGGTAGAGCGAGTCGGCGGGATCGGCGGCGGCCCACGGGGCGGGCGGCAGCGCGTCGGGATCGGCCTTCGCGAACGGAGCGCGCGCGTCGGGGAGCGTGAAGGCCGCCGGAACGACCAGGGCCAAGGTGGCAACGAGACGGCTGACGGTGATCACGGTTATTCCTCTTCGTCTGACGAGGT
Organism: Gemmatimonadales bacterium; assembly: GCA_038208205.1. GTDB lineage: Bacteria > Gemmatimonadota > Gemmatimonadetes > Gemmatimonadales > Gemmatimonadaceae > AG11. The sequence goes on from JBBQYZ010000224.1 coordinate 1,569, forward strand.
GCTCGCAGCGCCGGCGGGCACCGCGGTTCTGATGCGCGGAAGGAGATCGCGGTCGCGCAGCGCGCGATCGATCAGGGCGCGGTCGCTCGCGTCGAGCGGCGCACCGGAGAGGCGGACGATCTGCACGAGCACGAGCTCCAGGTCGCCGAGGAGGGGGCGCAGGCGGGGATCGCGTCCGGCCGGCGAGTCGATCAGCAGTCGCGTGCTGCTCAGCACCTCGCGTCCCAAGCTGCCGAGCTGTTGGGCGGCCGCGGGATTGCGCATGGCGAGATCGGTGGCGCGATACGAGGTGAGCAGCGCCTCGGCCTGGCTGAGCGTCTGCACGGCGGCGAGACGGTAGAGGCGCGAGACGTCGGTTGAATCAGTGGGGAGTGGTGCGTTCTGGGTGGTGGGTGGTGCGTTCAGCGTGGTGGGTGGTGCGTTCAGCGTGGCGGGTGGTGCGTTCAGCGTGGTGGGTGGTGCGTTCCGGGTCACCGCTGTCGACGCGACACGCATCGCCGCGCGCGGACGCTTCTTCGCGCCGTCGGCCTCGTTCGCCGTGTCATGCTGCGGGGCCTGCACGCTCTGCGTCACGGAATCCGTTCGCTCCGGATGCGCCGGTGCCGCAGCGATCCGCGATGACGGCCGAGTCAGGGTGGTCTCGCCACTTTGTACCGCGATCCGGTCGATCGCGATGCCGAGCAGCAACGCGGCGGCGATCGCAGCCGGTAGAGGCCAGCGCCGGTGGAGCGGGCGCACTCCCGGGACCGCGCTGGCGGGGGCTGCACCATTCGTGCGCTGCGCGGACTGGATCGCCTTCCACATGTCCTCGCGCGGAGTCGCGGGCGGCGCGTGGATCGACGGCGCCTGGCGCGCGAGCCACGCGTCGAACTGCGGGTCGGCGGGCAGCGCCAGCTCGGCGGCGTCGCCCAGGTCGTCGTCGCGCTCGGGAACGTCATCGTGCGGAAAGCGGGTCATGATTGCCACTCCCTGGCAAGGTCCGCGAGCGCCACGCGCAGCTTCGCGCGCCCGCGGGACAGTTGCGCCTTCGTGGTGCCGACGGACACGCCGAGCGCGTTGGCGATCTCCTCGTGGGTGTAGCCTTCGGCATCATGCATCAGGAACACCGTGCGGCACCCGTCGGGCAGCGCGGCCACCGCTCGCTCGAGCCGGCGGCGGAGCATCGGGTCCGAGTAGGGAGCGCCGCGTGCCTCGGTCATTACCTCGTCCAGCACCGTCTCGCGGGTCTCCACGCGCGACAGCCGCCGCAGCTCGTTCAGCGTGACCGACACGGCGATCGTGTGGAGCCAGCTCCCGAACTCGGAGTCACCTCGAAACTGCGAGAGCACGGCGAAGGCGCGCACGAAGGTGTCCTGAGTGAGCTCGCGAGCGAGGTGCTCCCGGCGGGTGAGCCGGTAGGTGAGCCGGTAGACCCGGTCCACGTGCGTGTCGTAGAGCAGGCGCAGCGCAGCGGGATCTCCCCGCTGCGCCCGCTCCACCAGCGCGCCTTGGTCGGCGGGCAGGCGGGCAGGGTGGACTGGTGGTGGGCTTTCCGTCTCCATGCGTGCCCTTGAGACAAAGGGACCAGGAAAACGGTTGAGCGGGCGGGGCGGCCGATCGCGATGCCCGGCGGGCGCCCCCTTCCTGGTCAGGTCGCCGTGACGGTCCAGCTCAACTCACGCGTCGTTCGGGGCCCACAGCTCCACGAATCCACACCGGGTGCACCGGTATGCCACAAACGGGTGGGTCTCCTTGCCTCGCACTTTCGAGCCCGTCCACATCGACCGCTCGGGTGGGCCCGCGACCCAGAATGGAGGCACGGTGAACGTGCCTCCGTTGGTGGAGGCGGTCGTGAACCCGGGAACCATCTGATCCGAGCACTTGGGACAGGACATCGTGGGCATGAGCTACTTGTGGGGTGGAAGACAGCGCCGGCACTAGTGCCTGATCGCGAAGAACCACGACGCGACCACTGGTCCTCGCGGTGCACGCGCACCCGGTGCCGGGGCCGGCGCGCCGGGAGCAGGCGCCGGCGCCGGTCCGTACTCGGGCTGGAACAGGTACGCCACGTGACGCACTGGATCGACGGCGATGGTCTTGGCGCCGCGCATCGTCGGCACCGTCGCCACGACGGTGTAGACGTTCGGCGAATCCTGGTGCACCACGGTCACCGTTCCCTCGCGGCCCGCCGGGATGTAGATCAAGCGCTCGGACGGATCCCAGCCCAACGCGTCGACGCCGTCGCCGTTGGCGATCGTCGCCACCACTTTCCCGTTGCTCGCATCGACCACCACTGACGTCTTGCCGCACCCGGCGAAGATGCGGTCGGAGGCGCGATCGTAGGCGATTCCCGTGGGGCCGTCGCACGGCGCAAGGGGCCACGACGCCAGCACCTTCATCGAACGAGCGTCGAGCACCTGAATGGTGTTCTTGCTCTCGTTGTTGACGAACAGGCGCCCGCGGCCGTCGCTCGCGGCGCCCTCGGGGGCATTGTCCTCCAGCGCCGCCGAGCCGACGATGGCGCCGCTCGCGGGATCGAGCGCCACCGCCGTGCCGATCGGGCGGCTGTGATTCGTGAGCACGACGCGGTCATCCGCCTCGTCGTACATGATGCCATCGAGGCCGCCGACCGGCACCCTGGTCTTCCCGATCGCCGAGAGCGTCTTGAGGTCGAACAGCGTGACGGTCGAGTCGCCGCTGTTTGTGGTGAAGCCGTGACCGGATTTGGGCGCGAGGGCGATGCCGTGGACGCGCGGCGTGTTCGGGATGTCGCCGACCACCTTGCCGGTGGCGCCGTCGATCACCATGACGTGCATGCCGCGGGAGACGAAGACGCGGCCCGTGCCCGGCTCCGCCGTCAGGTAGTCGGTGCCCCCGTCACTGCCGATCTCGTACCTGGCGACGGTGAACGTCTGCGCGCGCACGACGCAGAGCGGCGCGGCGGTTGCCAGGGTAAGCGCGAGAGCGGCAGGGATGAACGCACGACGGAGCATGACGACCTCGAGAAGATGACGGAGGTCTCAAGAGTGCGTGTCGTGACCGGCGATCACAAGATCGCGGGTGCACCCCCGCCCACCGGCTTCGACCGCCCTACCCTCGCCTTACCCTTCTCCCGTGTCGTAGATGATTCGTTGGGGCACTTCGGAGAGCTTCCGGACGTGGGCGCGATCCCCGGGATGAACCGCGGTGCCGCCGTCGATCTGCGCCTCGGAGTACAGCTCGTAGTAGGTGCCGTCCGTGAAGAGCAGGAAGAGCTGCGACCGCGGCGACGTCCCCTGGACGACCACCACCTCGGCAATCGTCTTGCCGACGACTCGCGGCAGCGATGATCGGGCGGAACGGTTCATCGGGATCCTGGCGGCATGTGCGGAAGACGCCGACGGCACGCACCGTCGGCCTCCCGGAGCGGGAAGGCGCACCGGGAAGACGATAGAGTATTGGGCGGGATACGCAGACAGCACGCCGCCGCAGGCGATTGATGGGCGAGGCGGTCGACCGACTAGCTTACGGAATGGGACAACGAGACAGCCGACACCATCACGCGAACCGTAGACGCAGGACGGAGACCCCCGGTGGGGGCGGCCCGCCGAAGAGCGACGAGCAGGAGGAGCGCGTACCGCTCGCCGGCTACGAGGAGCTCTACGAGATCTCGCGAAGCGGCCGCGTCCGCTCGAAGACGCGTGCGGTGCCGATGCCGGCGTATCACCACAGCCCGTTCATTCGTATCACGGTGAACGGACAGGTCGTGACGCTGCCGAAGGCCAAGGCGATCGCGCAGAGCTGGGCGGGAAGATAGGCTTGGCATCGCGGCTCGCGCCGAACCGGCGCGCTCACCGCTGCTTCACCGCCATCCCCGCATGCCCGACCGCGTCGGCGCGCACGACCAGCCCGTCGCGCGTCACGAAGAGGTCGTGCGCTGCCACCCCCTCGACGGTCCCCGTCAGCGTGACCGCATCGCCGATCTTGCGGTTGAGCCCTTCGAGCAACAGCGCCTTCCCGCGCGCGAGCACAGTCGCCAGCGGAATGCGCGCCCGGCGGCGAAGCTCGTCACGAAGCTCGTCGCCCTTGAGCCACGAGTAGGTCTGCAGGATCTTGCTGTCGGTATGCAGGTCGAAGTCGAGGTCGGGCACGGTGATCACGCCACGCTCATGATCGATCCGCGGCGTGCCGGCCAACCCCACGGTGCCGTGCACGTCGCCGCCGATCACGAGCGCGAGACCGAGGCGAGCGGGGGCCCAACGGCGCCCCGGCGGCCCGGGGGGCGTGTAGCATTTGCCCCCCAGGGGGGAGCATAGAGGGGGCCCCCCCAAGGGGGGGAG
>JBBQYZ010000225.1:0-5856 GCA_038208205.1 Gemmatimonadales bacterium
AGGCGGGCAAGAAGCGCCGGGAAGCAGTGGTGCCGATGCCGCTCCCCCTCTCACGGGAGCTGCGCCGGTTTCAGCGGAGGCTGCATAGTGAGACAGGATACATCTTCGCAAGCGTGCAGGATGCCGACAGACCGATGGACCGGCATCTCTTCGACAAGTGGCTCATGCGCGCCGAGAAGAGGCGAGAGTCGTGAAGCTGGTCGGCGGCCTCTGGCATCCCTACCGCCGTGCGTGGGCAACCACGCGGAAGCACCTGCCGCTGACCGACGTGGCGGCAGCGGGTGGGTGGAAGGACACGGAGACGCGACTGACGTGCTACCAGCAGCCGGATACGCAAACGCTCCTCGCCGTCATGGCCGAGGAGCGCAAAGTGCACGAGCATCACATCTCGCGAGCGGCAAACGGGTCATCAAACAGGTTACGCCCGTTCAGTTCGCAAGCGTAAGTCCTTTAAAATCAATCGGGACGGCGGGATTTGAACCCGCGACCCCCTGAACCCCATTCAGGTGCGCTACCGGGCTGCGCTACGTCCCGTCCGCTGATTCAATCACCATCGACTGCCTGCCAGCGGGCAGTCCCGCAACCTAGCCATCCGCGCCGAGGGATTCAAGCACGGCCGCCGTATCACCCGTCGCCGCGACGGTCCCGCTCCCCACCCAGCGCCGCCGACGCCACCCGCGCCGTCGCGGCCAGTACGGCCGCCCCCACGAAGATCGAGTCCTCCGCCGCGGCGAACCGCGGGTTGTGCGCCGGTGTGGCCTCCCCGCCCTCCTCCCGTGCGCCGATCCGGAGGAAGCAGCCGGGCACGTGCTCCAGGTAGTGCGCGAAGTCCTCGCCCGCCAGGTTGAGGATGCCGAGCGGCGAGAGCGCGTCGGCGCCGAGCAGCGAGGTGACGGCCTCGCGCGCGAAACCGGTGGCGTCGTCGGTGTTCACGAGAGGCGGCGTGCCCTCGCCGAACTCCACGGCGGCGGCGAGATCGTGCGCCATCGCGATCCCCGCCGTGATTCGCTCCAGCTCGCGACGCAGCAGGGCGCGCGTCTCGGCGCGCACGGCGCGGATGGTGCCGGTGATCCGCGCATCCTCTGGAATCACGTTCGACGCGACGCCGGCGTGAACGGTCGCCACGGTCAGGACGCCGGCGTCGGCAGGGTTGAGCCGGCGCGCTACGATCTGCTGCACGGTCGTGATGAGCGCCGCCGCGGCCACCACCCCCGCCACACACTCGGCCCAGACGTCGGCGCCGCTCGCGTCGAAGAGCTGCAGCAGCATGATCCGTCGCACCGTCTGGACGCCGGAAGAGATGCGAAACGGCTCGCGAAGCGGCAGAGGGACTTCACGCAGCTCGATGCGCTCGATCTGGAACGGCATGGTCACATGACCGGTGGATGCGGAATGGCTCGGCGTCGCCAGGTGTAGAACGCCGGAACGCCTGCCAGCAGCACGCCCAGCCCGACGGCCGACACCATCGGCTGGCTGAACAAGGTATTCACGACGACGGCAACCGCTGCGCCGACGAACAGCGCCGGCGTGACGGGATATCCCGGCACCCGGAACGGCCGTGGCGCGTCCGGCATCCGGCTCCGGAAGACGAAGATCGCCGTGGCTCCCAATCCATAGAACACCCAGGCGGTGAAGACGACCGCCGTAAGCAGTTGATCGAACGTGCCCGACAGCGCGTAGACTGCCGAGAGCAGCGTCGTGGACAGGACCGCCCACGCCGGCGTGCCAAACCGCGGGTGGACCTCAGCCAGGCGCCGAAAGAACAGGCCATCATTCGCCATCTGATAGAAGACGCGAGGCACGGTCAGCACGGAGCCGTGAGCCGCACTGAATGTCGCTAGCACGACCATGGCGGCAACGGCCCTGCTCCACCCCGAGCCGACCGTGGCCGCCACCGCGTCGGCGGCGATGCTCGTGGAGCGTGCGGCGACGGCGGGACCGAGGGCCATGAAGTAGGCGACGTTCACGAACAGGTAAAGCGCGATCAACGCGGCCGTGCCGATGACGAGGCCGGATGGAAACGATCGCTGCGGATCGCGCGTCTCGCCGGCCGAGAAGGTCACCCACTGCCATCCTTCATAGGCCCACAATACTCCGACCATCGCGGCGCCCACGCCGGTGAACAGCGACGGCGCGGCGGCTCCCGGTACCGACTCGAATACCCCCCATCGTCCGAGGGCGATGAGGATGCCGCTCAACACCACCAGCGCGCCCGCCTTGAGAGCGGCGCTCAGGTTCTGGACGTTGGCACTCTCGCGCGCGCCGGCCACGTTGATCGCACCGATCACGAGGATCATCGCCACCGATGCGACGCGCCCCCCGGTCGGGCCGAGGGTCACGAGCTGGCCGAAATACGCCACCGATGCGACCGCGAGCGCCGCCACTGTCGCGGGCCCGATGATGAGAAAGAGCACCCAGCCGTAGAGAAATGCGGGGAGCGGACCGAACGCGTCGCGAATGTAGCAGTAGATGCCGCCCGCCTCGGGGTTGGCGGCGCCGAGCTCCGCATAGGTCAGTGCGCCGAGCAGGCAGAGGAGACCGCCGAGCACCCACACCATCAGCGCGGCGGTGGTCGAGCTACCGGCAACTCGCAGCGTCTCGGCGGGCACGAGAAAGATTCCGGATCCGATGACGTTGCCGATCACCGCGAAGATGATGTCGCCGCGGGTGAGTGTGCGTCGGAGCTCGCTCACCGCTGCTCGTCCAGCTCGAGCAGGTACTCGCTGCACGCGCCGACGCGAATGATGGAGCGCGCCACGTACCCACGTGCGAAGTACGTCTCGAACGCCGTTCGCGTGACGCGAGCCACGCGCGCGCGATGTCCGGCGAGAGCGCCTTCACCTGCTGGATGTCGGCCGGGATGGCAAGGCGGAGTCGCGGCGCGACAAGCTCGAGATCCGGCTCGAGCGTCTCCACCACACCGACCCGCTCGACGACGTCGTTGATGCGCGCTGCGTCGGCGAGACCGTGACGCATCTGACGATCGGCGCGCGGCGATCCCGCGGTGCGCGACGTGCGGACTGGCGATCTCCCACACCGTGAGCAGGCGATCGGTGCCAATGTCCTCGTGCAGCTTCGAATGCGTCGCTCCGTAGAAATCGCGACGATATTCGCCGGAGGACACGCCCAGCCGGTTGAAGTTGAGGTAGGCATTCCTGGATTCGAGCGGATCGAAGGTCCAGTACACGCGCTGGACCCCCAGTGGAAGCAGCAGGTCGCGTTGATACCGCTTCAGATCCTCGCCGATGCCGCGGTTCCGGAACTCCTGGCGCACCGCCAGCGTGTCCGACCAGTGGCTGAGACGCTCGTCGCGAATGCCGCTGACGCCGAAGACAAGGCCCGCCAGCTCGCCGGCCTCCGTGAACGCGCCCGCGACGACGCCACCGACATATTGCACCACCCGGAGCACGCCAGTGGGGACTACCCCGGAGAAGGCACCGCCCCAGACCTCGAGCTGCAGGCTCACCGCAGCGTCGAACTCTTCCGTGGTACGAAGTCGGCGCAGCACGAATTCGCTCGATCGTGCACGCCGGGGCGTCGCTTCCCAGTCCGACACGGACGTGGCCGGCTTATCGCGTCGCGCCGACGGCATACGCCTGCCAGTTGTGCCGGCGAATGCCGCGGCCAGGCCGAGCGCCCGTCATCCGGCCTTCGTCGAGCACCACCTCGCCGTTCACGATCACCCAACGGATTCCCACCGGCGACTGCGCGGCCATCGTCTTGGTGCCGCGGTCAGCGATCGTGGCCGGATCGAACACCACGATGTCGGCCGCCTTCCCCGCCGCGATCATGCCGCGATCGGTCAGTCCGAGAAACTGCGCCGTGGCCGACGTCATCTTGCGCACGGCCTCCGGCAACGAGAGGAGGCCCTTGTCGCGCACGTAGACGCCGAGCACACGCGGAAACGAGCCGTAGCCGCGCGGATGGGCGCCACTGAGTCCGCCGTCGGAGGAGAACATGACCCGGGGGTTGGCGACGAACGCTGCGAGGTCCCGTTCATCCATGGCGGTCGCCATGATGCCGATGTTCGGGCCGGCGGCGCGAAGCATCTCGATGATGACGGTGACGGCGTCCTTGCCCTGCATCGTCGCGATCTCGGCGACCGTCTTTCCGTTCAGCGTACTGTCGGGCCGATAGCCGGTGATCATCACGTTCTGCGCGCCACCGATCTCGTCGAGCCCAACCTCCCACTCCTTCCGGTTCTCGAAGTTGCGGTCGGGGATCAGCACGTACATGCTCGAGGACCAGAAGGTGTACGGGTACCAGTCGGCGGTCGCCTTCACGCCGCGGCGCGCCGCGGCATCCAGGAGGGCCAGCGCTTCAGATGCCTTTCCCCACACCGGACGGGAAGCGAGCTTGGCGTGCGAGATGTTGACCGGAACTCCCGTCGCGCGACCGAGCGCGATCACTTCCTTCCAGGCAGCGAGGACGCCGTTCTCCTCGTCGCGCACGTGGCTCGCGTAGACGCCGCCGTAGGGCCGGACCATGCGCGCCAGCGCAACGATCTCCGCCGGCGTGGCGAAGAAGCCCGGATCGTACTCCACGCCGCTCGACAGTCCGACGGCCCCGTCGCGCATGCCGCGATCGACCAGTGCCTGCATCGTCACGATCTCGGCCGGCGTCGCGGCGCGGTGGAAATCCCCGCCCAGCGCGGCGGCGCGGACGGTGCCGTGCCCGATCATCGTCGCGTAGTTGATCGACGGATGCAGCCGGTCGATGCTCTCGAAGAAGGAGGCAATGGGGAGCTCGCTGCCACCGTCCTGTCCCACGACCGCCGTCGTGATGCCCTGCCGCACCTGACTCTCCGCCATCGGCATGCTCTGGACGCCGCGATCGGCGTGGCTGTGCAGGTCGATGAACCCGGGGCTGACGGTGAGGCCGGTGGCGTCGATGACGCGCTCACCGGCCAGCGGGGCGAGCGAGGCGGCCACGGTCGTGATGCGGTCGTCGGTGATCCGGACGTCGACGCGGCGAGCGGCGCTCCCCGTGCCGTCGAGCACCGAACCCCCTCGGATGAGGATCGTCCCCCGTGCGCCGCCGGTGGCCGCGGGGGCCTGCGCTGACAGCGCCGCGCCAGCGATCGAGAGCAGCGCAACGAGCGCGATCGATCGGTGCGGGCGATCGAGAACGGTCATCGGGTCGCGCCTGGTGACAGTGTGACGGCACGGCGCGGACGAGCCGCGGTGCCGGTGCGTGCGATCACGACCCCGGGACGGGCGCCGGTCTGCTTGCCATGATCCATCGTGAACCGGCCGTTCAGCAATAAATACTCGATGCCGTCGCTGAACTGGCGGGGCTCAAGATAGCTCGTGTTGTCGCCGGTCAGGGTGCCGCGCGACACGGCAGACCGTTGGAGGCCGCTTCGATTGAAACAAACTGGTGTGCAACGTTGCGCGATAGCACAAGAGAACGGTACGCCGCTGCCGGCCGCTTGGCGGGCGCGATAGCTTTTCCCCCGGGTCAGCTCCCTGCGCCGGGCCGCTCGGCGACGAGATCGATGGGCGCGAGTCCGGGCGAGAGTCGCCAGATTCACTCCAGTCATCGCCGTCGACAGGCGACCGGGCCGGCGTCCGCGGCGAGATGCGTTGCGCGATGCGTCGCTGCGGGCCACATCGCGTTCCTGACGATTCGTTTTTCACACCTCCCGACTCAACGCCGCCGTGTCTGATGCCTCCGCCCCCGCACACTCGCCCGACGTTCATCTCGCCGACCCGGAGCATAACCGCTCCTTCACGCGCGGCGTCTTTCTCGGCGAGATCCGCGAGGACCTCGTGTTTCCCTTTCCCGTGCTGGCCGACGACGAGCGCGAGTCGCTCACGATGGTGCTCGACTCCTTCCGCGCCTTCGCCGCCGACA
>JBBQYZ010000226.1:0-5817 GCA_038208205.1 Gemmatimonadales bacterium
CCCGCCAGGCGATGGCGCTGCGCCGCCGTGATCGTCTGCCGGCTCGAGTCGGCGGCCAGGATGCGGCTCATCTCGTCTACCATCGCCGCAACTCGCTCGCCCGGCGCCACCGCGGGGCGGGGTGCTCGGCACGCCGCCGCCATCATGAGTGTCGCGCTGCCAGCTGCGGCGAGGGTGCGCCAGCTCAGGAACCTGCGAGTCGTCGTCATCGCGTCGATCCTCCGTTCGAGTAAGCTCGTCGGCTCCGCCAGAGCAACCAGCGGGGCACGGTCCGACACCGCGCGCTCGCCGACATTCAACAGCAGCGTGCAGTAGCGTCGCGTGTCGGCCGGCCGGAGGCGCTGCAACACCCGAGCATCGCAGTCGATCTCGATCGCCTGCCGCAGGCGGCGCAGCGCGACCCAGAGCGCGACGTTCCACGGCATCAGCGCCACGAGGCACGACGCGGCGAGGAGGGCCAGCGGATCGCGGGCCCGGATGTGCTCCTGTTCGTGGGCGATCATCAGTCGCTGCGCCTCGGCGTCCATCGACTCCGCCCATGCCGGCACGACGATGCACTGGTGGATCACGCCCACCACGGCGGGGCCGAGCTCGCGTGAGACGAGCACCGGCACACCAGCGATGATCCCTGGGCGCCATTGGCGACGCAGCCGCGCGAGCCGGCCGGCGGACGCGGTGAGCAGCAACAGGCAGGTGCCGCTCGCGACGAGCCATCCAATGACGAGGGCCGTGCCGGCACGGCTCTCGATCTGTCGCCGCGCCTCTCCCGCGCCGTCCCATGCGCTCCGCGCGGCGGCCGTCCGGGAGAGGCTCGGGACACCGCTCGTCGACGCAGTGTTCGGCTCGAGTCCAGCGTCCGTCGGCGCAGCATCCGCGCGCGACCGTTCCGGCAACCAGGCCGATCCACTCGCCGCGAGCGCGCCGAGCAGCACGGCGAACCAGCAGGCGCGCCGCGACAGGCGCAGGGCGCCCGCGATTGCCTCTCCGCACAGCCCCGCCAGCACCAGCAGCGTCGCGACCAGAATCGAGTACCCCATCCAGCCGAGCATCAGCGCTTCTCCGGCTCACGCAGGCGCTCGTCGAGCAGTGCACGCATTCGACGCAGCTTGTCGTGCGTCAGCCGCCGGTCGCTCATCAGGTGCGTGAGCAGCGCCTCCGTCGAACCGGCGTAGACCTTGTCGATCAGCCGCCGCACTCCCGTCTTCCCGGCCTGCGCCCGTGCGACCGTCGGGAAGTAGCGGTGCGCCTTGCCCTCGTCCTCGTGTCGTGCGAAACCCTTGCTCTCCAGGGTACGCAGGACGGTGAGCACCGTCGTGTAGGCGAAGGAGTCCGCCAGGCGCTCGCGTACCTCGCTCACCGTACCCGAACGAAGCTCCCAGAGCACCGCCATCACGTCGAGCTCGCGATCGGTGAAGTTCGCCACTACCTCACTCCTACTAGTATTGTAGTTGGAGTGTAAGGCCGGCGCTGCGTGCTGTCAACTAGAGAATTAGTAGCAATGCCGTCTCGTGCGTTGGCCGCTGCCACTGCCACCAGATGGCCCGGGCGCGGGACGTGAGGGGCACCAGCCCAGGATTTGCGCGACCCGCACCCGCCCGCCAATTTCGGTCGCTCCATGAAGGTCGTGCCCACCACCCACCACTCACCACCCACCGCGGCGATCCGACGGCGCGGCGTGACCGACTCGTCCATGACCATGCCCTCGCGATGACCGCGCCGCACGTGCTCTCCGTCAACGTCGGCGTCGTGCGCCACATCGAGTGGCAGGGCCGATCCGTCACCTCGGCCATCTGGAAGCATCCGGTGCACGGCCGCATGGCGCTCCGCGGTGTCAACTTCGTGGGCGACGATCAGGCCGACCGGCGGGTGCACGGGGGCGCCGACAAGGCGGTCTACGCCTACGCACGCGAGGACTACGACTTCTGGCGCGACGCGGAGGGATTGGAGACGCCGCCCGGGCTGTTCGGGGAGAATCTCACCACCGAGGGCCTCGATCTCTCGTCCGCCCTTCCCGGCGAGCGATGGAGCGTGGGGACCGCGGTGCTCGAGGTGGCGCAGCCGCGCATGCCCTGCTTCAAGCTCGGCATGCGTATGGGCGATCCGCACTTTCCCGCGCGGTTCCAGGACGCGATGCGCATGGGCGCGTATCTGCGAGTGGTGCAGGAGGGCGACGTCGGGGCCGGCGATCCCGTGCTCGTCACCGAGCGGCCGCCGCACGGCATCACCCTGCGCGACATGACCGAGGCATTGCACGATCGCGACATGGCCGCCTCGCTTCGGGGGATCGCTCGACTGCCGGAGTTCTGGCGTCGCGTCGCCGAGGGGAGTTGACCGTCGCCGCGCTTGCACTCCCCACCATGCCGTCGCACGTTGGTGCCACGGTCGTCCTCCGGACGCCCGCTCGCCATCGAACAGACCCGCCCTCCGGAGCTCCCATGCCCGACGATTCACCCTCGTTCCGCGCCCTCTCCCTCTCGGCATCGCTCACGGTGAAGGACGTCGGCGCGAGCATGGCGTGGTACCGCGACGTGCTGGGCTTCGCTGTGGATCGGGAGATGCGGCGCGAGGACAAGCTCATGGGCGCCGCGCTCAGCGCCGGCGACGTTCGCCTGCTCGTCAACCAGGACGACGGCGCCAAGGGGCTCAACAGGACGAAGGGCGAGGGCTTCTCGCTCATGATCACCACGGCGCAGAGCATCGACGACATCGCGCGCCGGATCCGGGAGCAGGGCGGCACCCTCGATACCGAGCCGGCCGACATGCCCTGGGGCGCGCGCGTCTTTCGTCTCAAGGACCCGGACGGCTTCAAGCTCGTGATCTCGTCGCCGCGGTAGCGCGCCGAGCGCGGCGCATGAGAATGCGAATTGCCTTCTCGTCCGCGACGCGTCTCGCGACGCTCGCCCTGTTCGGCGGCGCGGCTCCGCGGCTGCTCGCCCAACGCACACCCGTTGTCCCGCTCGCGATCACCGGCGTGACCGTGATCGACCCCGCCTCAGCCGCTGCGCCGCTCCGCGATCACACGCTCATCATCGCCGGAGGCGTCATCACCACCATCGGACCATCCGCCACCACTCGCGTGCCAGCAGATGCTCGTCGCCTTTCCGGCGGGGGAAAGTTTCTCATCCCCGGGCTCTGGGACGCGCACGTGCACTTCATGAACACCGGCCGTTCGGCGCTCCCGCTCCTCCTCGCGCACGGCGTGACGAGCGTGCGCGAGATGGGAGGCTTCATCGACAGCACGCGCGTGTGGCAGGCGGGCATGGCTGCCGGAACGCTCGACGGGCCGCGCATCGTCACCCCCGGGCCCATCCTCGAGAGCCCGCGCTACCTCCAGGGGGTGCGCGACCGCAGCGCCCGTGCGCGCTCGCAGCTCGCCGACCGTGTGCTGCCGTACCGCATCGGCATCGCTGACTCCCAGGACGCCCGGCGGGCCATCGATTCGCTGCTCCTGCTGCACGCCGACTTCGTGAAGGTGCGCACCACGGCGACCCCCGCGGCGTTCTTCGCCATCCTGCGCGAGGCGCGCCGCGCCGGGCTCGCCGTCGCCGCGCATCAGCCCGGGGGCGTAGGCATCGCCGCGGCGATGGACTCGGGGCTCACCGACATGGAGCACGCGCTGCAGCCCGCGTCGCTCCGCCTGACCGCGGCGGCACGCGACTCCATCTATCGGAGCTTCGTCCGGAACGATGCGTGGTACACGCCCACCCTCGCTGTCTCGCACGCCCTGACCCTCAGCGGCGATTCCGCGAACCGCGCCATCTTCGGTCGCAATGCGGCGCGGTGGGATCCGCGCCTGCGCTACGCCAGCCCGTGGCTTCTGGGATGGTGGCGCATGCAGGTGGACGAGCGGATGCTCGACACGGCAGCCGGTCGAGCTGCGACGATGGAGGAGGGATGGCGCAGCACGATCGCCGACGTGCGACGCATGCACGAGCTCGGGGTGAAGCTCCTCGCCGGCACCGACGCCGGCTCGGTACTCGTCTATCCTGGCTTCAGCCTGCACGACGAGCTCGCCCTCCTCGTGCAGGAGGGCGGTCTCTCACCCCGCGACGCGCTGTGGAGCGCGACCAGCGGGCCGGCCACCTTCGCCAGGCTGGGCGACCGGGTGGGCCGCATCGCTCCAGGCATGACGGCCGACCTCGTGCTGCTCGACGCCGATCCTCTCGCCGACATCCGCAACACGCGCCGGATCGCGGCGGTCATTCAGGGAGGCCGCGTCTATTCCCGGCGAGCGCTCGACCGCCTGCTCTGCCAGGCACGCCCCGCCTGCCGCGACCGCCGCGACCGCCGCGAGTAGTCCCGAGTCGCCCGCTCCCGCCCGCTCCCGCCCGCTCCCGCCCGCTCCCGCCCGCTCCCGCCCGCTCCCGCCCGCTCCCGCCCGCTCCCGCCCGCTCCCGCCCGCTCCCGCCGGTTCCGCCCTCCCAATCGGTTACGAGGCAACGAATTGTGCCCACTCTGGAATACCGGCTAGCTACTAGCCATATTTAGTCATGCACCCCGCTCAGTTGGCTCTCGCCGCCGGCGTCGACCTCAAGTGGATCCAGAACGCGCGACGCCTCCTCGGCCGGACGCCGCGTCACGACGCGCGGGAGGCCCGTTGGCTGGCGCTGGTCCACGAGCTTCACGTCACCCTGGGCTGCTCGCTCGCGCAGGCCGCCCGGGTCGCCGATCGCGCCCTCGCCACGGGGCCGGAGCAGCGCGACCTGCGCGTCGCGCTCGGCACCGACGAGCGCGCGGAGCTCGTCGTGGACCTCTGGCGCGATTCCACCCTCCATCTCGCACGCCTCGCGCGTGCGCTCACCATGCCCCCTCCTGAGCGGCGCGGACGCCCGCCGAGCGGCGGGTCACCCCGCGGCAGCGTGCGCACACGCGCCAGGGTCTACGGAATCGACGTCGACCGCCTGCGCGCGGCACGCGATCGGACCCCCGCCGAGCGGCTCGCCCGGCTCGACGACAACCTTGCCTTCCTCACCGAGGGGCGCGCCGCCCTCGCCCGCCGTCGTGCCGGCGCGTGAGCTTCGCGTCCATGCTCGCCGGCCTCGTCTCGGCGAAGGTGCGCTTCGTCGTGGTGGGTGGAGTGGCCGGTGCCCTGCACGGAGCGGAGCGGGTCACGAACGACCTCGACATCGTCTACGACGCGCGCGAGCCGTCCACGGTGAATGCGCTCGCTGAGCTCCTCGCTCGCTGGGAGGCGTACCCACGGTCCGTGGAACGAGGGCTGCCATTCCTCATGGACGCCCGCACCCTGCGCGCCGCACCAGTGCTCACGCTCACCACGCGTGAGGGCGACCTCGATGTGCTCGATCGGATCGACGGGGTGGGCGACTACGCGGCCGTCGCTGCACACTCGCAGCTCGTCGACACCTCCGGCGTTCGGTTCCGGATCCTCGACCTGCCCACACTCATCCGCGCCAAGCGCGCCACCGGCCGCCCCAAGGATCGCGAGGCGCTGCTCGAGCTCGAGGTCCTGCGCGAGGAGTCGCGGCGCCGGTCGTGAGCCGTGTTCGTTCGATGGCGAAACCGATTGGCGCCCGTTCCGTCGGAGCGTCGGTCGAGCCGACCGCCGACATCACCCACGCTGAAGCAGCGCACCTCCGTGCACCCGCCGCACGCGTACCGCGCCGATCACTCCCATCAGCCCCGTACCCAGCAGCACCAGCGAGGCCGGCTCTCTCGCCACCGTCACCGCCCCGACCTCCGCGACCGGCACGGGACCGAGCTCCATCGGTAGGTTCACCGGAAGAAAGACGCTCGGCAGGGGTGAGACATCGGGGACCGTCACTGGTGTTTCCGACACGGGCGACACGGGCGACACGG
>JBBQYZ010000227.1:0-5807 GCA_038208205.1 Gemmatimonadales bacterium
GATTGCCGCCGGCCGAGATCAGAGCCGTGACATGGTTCGAAGGCGACGGGTAAGTCGTCCGCGAGCAAGCAATCGGGAGCGCATGTTGCGATTCCGCCTCCATCTGTCCGCGACGGTCGCGGAGATTCCGTTCGCCCGAGCCGCGATCACGCGGCTGTGTGAGCACCTCGAGCTCGACGACGAGATCACCGAGCGTGTCCGACTCGCGGTCACCGAGGCCTGTACGAACTGCGTGCTGCACGCGTAGGACAAGCTCGACGTGGCCGCGGTCTACGCTCTGGACGGCCGCATGGACGAGCAGGCGCTGCGCGTGACGGTGTGTGATCGCGGGTGCGGTATCGACAACGCGAGGCCGGACGAACGTGCCGCTAACGGACTGGGCCTGGCGTTCATCGAGCAACTGGCCGACAGCTCGGACATCGCGTCGCGCCCAGGCGGCGGTACACGCGTTGTTATGCGGTTCGCTCGGCGCGCGTAGACGCGCGGCCACGGCAGCGGAGTGTGGGAGCATGAGGTTGGATCGCGCGCGTTGACTCGTGGCCCGTCGACACTGCGACAACGCGAAGGGCTCGGTGCCGCGCCAAGCAAAGCCGCTAGGCCAGTCTGGACAGCCATGCTGACGCGACTGGCGTTAGCCGTGGAGCCCAACTGTCTGCGCTGGACGGAACGGCGTTATGCGCGATTCTCTCTGACGCGCGCGCTTACCAAGGCACCACGCGCACTGCGGGTAGTGAAGACTACGCGGCTTCCTGGATCTGTTCGGCGAGGCCTTGTGCGACGCCAGGCTCGAGTCCGCGCAGCTCGTGAAGTTCGGCCGGCAGCTTGTGTGCATTCTGGATGAGGTAGAAGAGGCGCCGTAGGCAGGGTGGATTTCCGAGCAGCGTCGCGCCCTCGTCGCGGCAGCGCTCGAGCGCGTGCCAGCCCGCGGCGTCACAGAACTGCAGCGCCTGCAGATCGATTACCACGCTGGACTGCGCATGCAGGGCGCGGAACATCACCTCGAGCTCGGTTGCGCCGGCGCAGTCGAGCTCACCCGCCAGAATGAGTCGCGTGGCGCGATGAGGCGTGGCCACGTCGATAGAAAGCGCGTTCATCCTCGAGCACCTCCAGAGTCGAAGTCACGGATCAGAAATGACCGCGATTTCGGCCAGAGTCTAGGACCGAGATGCAAGGCCGACAGCTAGAGCCTTGTCATCCAAAAACTACCGCTATTGCGATTACGGATCGGGCTCAGGCGTCAAAAAATCCCTCCATCGAGGGACGGACACTCCAAGGCACTCAGACCACACCAACACACCGGATCAAGTGCGCGCTGCGCTCGCAAAAATGGGTCGACCACCGCACCACGCAGAATGCGAACTCGGGGCGGCAGCACTGGATACCCGGGCAGCAACGACGACGGAGGAGGATCGGTCAGGCCGCGGTGGACGCTCGCACTGCCGTTCAGGCTGGGTCGGGGCCTCGGCGTGGGCTCGCGGGCGGTTCCTCCCTCTCTCCTTGGTATCTGTCCGGGTTGCTCGGTAGATAGGGACGTGTTGACGGTGGCTGCCCCGCTAGGTCGCGTCGTCGTTGCCGCCGGTGCACGCGCCATGGTTCGCCTGTCTTGTCTATGCAGACCGTGCCCATCGATTGCAGTGCTCGCCACACCGCGTCGCTTGCGGGCACCGCTCGCTCGCCACGCGGGAGCGGAGGAACTACTCCGCCTCCTCTAACTCGTCGCGCTCCATGAGCGGGAGCATCAGCGTCGCGGCAGCGGCGTACGCGCCACACGGTAGTGGATGTGCGGGGTACCTGCTCGACGAGCCGCGCGACCGCCTCAGCCTCTGCAGGCCCTTGTCGCGCGACCTGCATACCTGGACGGATGCCCTGGAGGCGCGTCATCGCTCGGGCGCCAAAATGTTGATTGATCTTGCTTAGGCGTTCGGATTCGGATTGGCCGATGTGTCGGGTAGCAGTGCGCGCGCGTCGATGACTGCTTGGGCGACCTCGATGAGCTTTCGGCTGGACTTGCGTGATTGGTCGCGCAGGAGGAGGAACGCGATGTCCTCGTCGACCGAGTGTCGCTCCATGAGGATGCCTTTGGCGCGTTCGGTGAGCGCGCGTCGCCCGAATGCACCTTCAAGGTCGTGAAACTCCGTGAAGCGGGCGAGCACGACGTCAATCGCGCTCGCGAGTTGATCGTCGCGTGAGCTGCTGGCGGTGATGTAGGCGAACACGCCGCGCTTGGCTGCCTGATGGATGAAGTTCGCGTCTTCGCTGTCGAGAATCGCAATCACAGGACAGCTCGCCTCGCGCACGATGCGCCCGATGAGGTCGAGGGCATGCTCGGTGTCATCGCCGACGCCCACAATCGCGACGTCGAAGGTGCCAGCCTCAGTCAAAGCCGCAACCGCCGCGACATCGGTCTCGCGCGCCGTCACAACGTGCCCGAGGCGGTCGATGACGCCAGCGGTCTCCTCGAGATGATCAGCGCGCTCGTTGGCAAGAAGGACGCGCAACGGCCTGGACGACCCGCGATTCACGCGCCCATTCTAGCATTGGTATCGAATGTTGCAAATTAATATTCGGCGGCGTATTTCCGGTGCTAAGGTCCGTGTACGGCCTCAGCATCCTGGTCGTGGGCGCCGACCGGCTGGTCGGTGCGCCAAGCCGGCTTCAGCCTCCGTGGCCGGCGACGAGGGATCGTCGAGGTGCTCCGTGGTCGCACTCAGGACCGCGCGCAAGGTGAAACGCAGCCAGCCCGTCGAGCTGCGGCCCGAAGCAGCATGCCCTCAGGTGGAGCGTGCGCCGTGGTGAGCTGGCGCGAGCGAGAAGCCCGCAACGAGGCTCGCTTCCGCACCCAGAACGAATGGGTCGACATCACAGGAGTCGCATCCGGAGTGCTGGTGGCGTTCGTCTGCGAGTGCGGCGACGGTGAATGCGGCCGTTCGATCTGGCTCACCGCGAGCGAGTACGAGTTCGTGCGCGAGACGTCCAACCGCTTCGCGATCGCGCTCGATCACGAGGATCCCGAGTCGGAGGTCGTGATCAGCGAGTGCGAGCGCTTCGCCGTCGTCGACAAGATCGAGGGTTGGGGTCTGCGCATCTCGCGCGAGACCGATCCCCGTTCGAGCTCCGGCTGGCAGGTGGGGACGCCGTCATGAGCAGCCTCGTGACCACGACCACGGGCGAGGCCGACGGGACGACGATCGTCATGCTGCATGGCGATCACGACTTCGCCACGCGGCCGGAGCTCGTGCGCGAGACGAACCCCATCTGGCCACGCTGCAAGGTGGCCATCATCGACCTCAGCGATGTTGGATTCATCGATTCCGGCGTGATCCGGTGGCTGCTCGACGTCGAACGGCAACTCGAGGAGTCCGGCGCGTTCACGCTCAGCATCGTCGAAGGCAAGCCCGACTCCCGCGCGGCGAGACTCTTCGAGCTGCTGCGCATGCGCCACGTGCTTGCCTGTTACCCGACGCTTGCACATGCCATCGCGCAAACGCCCGCCGGCAGTTGCGCGTTCGCCGGGCCGTCGCCACATCCGCAGGGTCTGCGGCACTCCGGGCGGCCTCACTAAGCATGTCGGAGCCTTATGCCATCGAAGATCGCGAAACGGCGCAGCCAAAGAGCGGGCTCGTTGCGACCGTCTCACACGAGCTGCGAACACCACTTGCCGCCGTGCTCGGCTTCGTCGAGCTCCTCCTCGATCGTGACCTCGACAAGGAGACACGCGAGCGATACCTGCACACGGTGCATGGCGAGGCCCAACGCCTCACGGCGCTGATCGACGACTTCCTCGACCTCGAGAAGATCGAAGCCGGACGCTTCACGCTCGCGCTCGACTCATTCGAGCTCGGCGAACTTCTCCAGCACGAGGTGGAGCTCTTCTCTGCTCAATCGGCCAAGCACCAGCTCGAACTCGAGACTCCCGATGCGCCTCTCACGACGGTGGGCGATCGCAACCGCATCGGGCAGGTGCTCGCCAACCTGCTGTCAAACGCCATCAAGTACTCACCCGCGGGCGGCCGGATCCGCATCGCGGCGACCTCTAGTGAGGGCTTTGCTCGCGTGACCGTGTCTGACTCCGGCATCGGAATCCCGGCCGCTCAACAGGCCCAGGTCTTCACGAAGTTCTTTCGCGTCGACTCCTCCGACACGCGCGACATCGGCGGCACGGGCCTCGGGCTCGCACTCTGCCAGGAGATCGCGACGGCCCACGGCGGGCGGATCGGCTTCACGAGCCGCGAAGGCACGGGCAGCAGCTTCTGGTTCGAACTGCCAACCGCCTGGGGCTCCCTCGCCGCAAAGAGCGGCACGCGCGTGCTCCTCGTCGAAAGCAATCACACGCTCGCACACGCGATCGCCGACCGGCTCGCGCCATTAGGCATCGAGGTCGAGAACGCCAACACCGGCGAGCTTGCGCTGGAGCGGACGCTTGCACGACCGCCCACGGCGATCTGCCTCGACACCGACCTCCCCGGCACACTCGACGGCTGGCAGCTGCTCGTACGGCTGAAAGCGAACCCGGCAACGGCCCAGGTTCCTATTATCGTCTGCTCCGCCGCCGCCAGGCACAGGACTGCAGCGACACTGGGTGCAGCCTCGTTCGTGCCGACCCCGTTCACGGCCGACCAGGTCATTGAGGCGCTCGGACAACTGCTCGCGGCCGAGCGCACGTCGGTTCTGGTCGTAGCGGGCGACCAGGCTCTCCGCCGATTGGTCGTGGAAACCCTCGCCCGCGACGGCGGCGAACTGCTCGAGGCCGCCGACGGCATG
This sequence comes from Gemmatimonadales bacterium, assembly GCA_038208205.1. Classification (GTDB taxonomy): domain Bacteria; phylum Gemmatimonadota; class Gemmatimonadetes; order Gemmatimonadales; family Gemmatimonadaceae; genus AG11. Next base: position 4,762 of record JBBQYZ010000227.1, read on the forward strand.
GAAGCACTCGGCGTAATCGGAGCCCGCCAGCCCGACGCGCTCGTACTCGACCTCGCGCTGCCCGGCTCCGATGGCTTCGGAGCGATCAAGCAGATGCTCGAGCGACCCGAGACGCAAGGACTTCCCGTGGTCGTACTCACAGGCCGCGAGCTATCCGCCAGCGAACGACGCTTCCTGAGAGCCCGCAACGCCGCCCTGCTCGAGAAGAGCGCCTACTCGGGCGACCAGCTCCGCCGACTCATCCACCACCCCCGCTTCGCCACCTCAACGCTCGCCCTCCTCGGCGTGGACGACCTACCCGCCGACACGACACGTCTGCTCTCCCTTGCGCACGCCTCCAAGGACGCGACGCCCACGGGGCGGAGCTCGACAGACCGCTTCCCGAGCGAGCCTATAAGGAGGCCCCGTGCAAGTTGACCAGCAGGCGATCAATGACACCGCCGCTGCCGCGCAGGTAGAACAACTCGACCAGATCAGCGCAGCGATGATGAGCGTCTACACCGAGCAATTCGGACGCGAGCCCGCTCGAGCCCACAGCCACTACATCGACAACGACTCGATCGCGTGCTTCCTGCGAGGCACGCTCACACGTGCCGAATGCAGACTCAGCACGCTCGACGAGCACCAGCGACTACGCGACATGCGCATGCTCTTCCAATACAGCGCCGAGGACGACTTCCGGGACGCCGTCGAGCAGATCACCGGTCGCGTCGTCATCTCATTCATCAGCGGCATCGACACCAAAAGCGACATCGCCAGCGAGATCTTCATGCTCGAGCCCGCATGATGCAGCGCTCCAGCCCGACCGTTGAAAGCGCCCACCACCCCGCCGACACACATCGATATTCGACGTCCGCTCGAGTTCCTCGCGGCCCGAACCCAGCTCCAGCCACGGAGGAGCCTCGGCGAACCGAGCGAGCCTCGAGACACCTTCGAACGCCTTTGCGATAGTCGCGCATCGCGAAAGGTCGGTCTCGCGCTCAGTGTTTGCGGTCCCGAGTCCGTAGATCCTCGCACCGACGGAAGGGAGAAGATGGGTGTATCCG
>JBBQYZ010000228.1:0-5806 GCA_038208205.1 Gemmatimonadales bacterium
GCGGGCCGCCGGCGATCGGCCCGTGCATCCCCGCGTCGGGGCCCCCGTGTCCGGCGTCGACGACCACCAAGCGCCGCGATCGCGGGCGCGAGCCCCCCGTAGCGGTACGTTCGGTACGCGGGCGCTCCGTCGCCTGCGCCGACCCGCGCGATTCCACCGCCGGCGGACCGCTCCGCGTCGGCGACTTGACCGACTCCGCCTCGACGCGACCCTCGAACCGGCTGACGGCCGAGAAGGCGCGCAGCTCGAAGCGAGCCGGGTCCCAGACGAGATTGCCGGCGACACGAGGGATGATCTCGGCGACGAGCTGTAGAGGCACGAGAAGCACCCCCTTCCGCAGCACAGGTGCGCCGGCGAGCTGATAGCTCTCCGCCCCCACCTTCGCGAGTCGCACACCCGGCTCCACTTCGATCGCGGTGCCGTTCACGATGATCATCCAGCGGTCGCCCATGAGATGCGACACCGTGACGGCCACCACCGGACGAAGACCGTCGGCCCGAAGCAGCGGACCGTCAGGTCCCGCCGTCAGCGGTACGGACACCGATCGGCTGGCGTCCCTGACGACCAGAGGGCCCCCGACCGAATCGGCCTCGGTGGGTGCGGGGGACGCAACGCCCAACTGCAGGGCCGCGAGGAGGGCGAGGATCATCGGGTGCGCACCGCGCGCGCGATCTCGCGGTCGGCGTCTTTCGCCTTCGCGTCCTCGCGCTTGTCGTGCTGCTTTTTCCCCTTGCCGAGTGCCATCGCCACCTTCGCGATGCCGCGTTTGAAGTAGAGCTCGAGCGGGATCAGGGTGAGCCCCTGTCGCTCGATGGCTCCTATCAGACGTTCGATTTCACGTTTGTGCAACAACAGCTTCCGCGTGCGGGTCGGCTCGTGGTTGTTGTAGCTCGCCCGCTCGTACACGCTGATGTGCAGGTTGATCAGATAGATCTCGCCGTCGCGCACGATGCCGTAGGCGTCCGAGAGATTGGCCTTGCCCTCGCGGAGTGACTTCACCTCGCTGCCCGTCAGCACGACCCCCGCCTCGTAGGTGTCGAGTATGGTGTAGTCGTGCCGCGCGCGGCGGTTCTTGGAGATCGAGACGATCTCGAGCTTTTCGTCGGGCTTCGACATGGGCGGGATGGACTCGGCCGGCGATGCTGCGGGCCAGCCGTGCAACATAGGCTGGCCATCGGAGCGCGGCAACGCGATGCGTTGACTTGGCGTCGCGGCTCCGGTTACTTTGCGTTTCTCTTCCGGCGCTTGCGCGCGCCGCGATCGCTCGGGTGGTGGAACTGGTAGACACGCAGGTCTCAGAAGCCTGTGCCTTCACCGGCGTGGGGGTTCAAGTCCCCCCTCGAGCATGGCAGGGCGCCCCTCTGGAGCATACTCCCGACGGGCGCTTTTGTTATTCCGGCACGATCGTCATCGCACGACTTTCGACGGAGCGACGTCGTCAGGCAGCTCGGCCGTGCCGAACACGTCGCGGAGCGTGACGTGTGCATGTTCCAGGTATTCGGTCACCACCACCGTGCCATGCTGCACGGCCGGATCATCGCCACGGATGGGACCGCCCGCGAACGCAAGCATGTTCTGGGCGAGGCGCATGGCAGGAGAGCCGTGCCCTCGCGAGGTGAACGCATCGCGGTAGGCGCTGAGGCGAGCGTTGAACTGCCGCTCGGCCAGCTCGCGAAGGTCGGCATCGACGTGCGGGTCGCGTTTGATGCGCAGACCGAGGGCGCGCAGCACCTCGGACGGAGTACGGTCGTCGAGTGCATCACGCTGCGCGACGAGGATTCCGACGGCGCGGCGAAGGTACCGAAGCTCCCAGCGCGCGTGATCCGCATCGCCGCGGGTCGCCTTGGCGGACAGCCACTCGACCTCCGCGTGGGATGGCTCGACCATCAGCGCCTGAGCATAGCTCGCGCTGCGCCGCAGAAGCGCGCGGTCGTCGCGAAAGGTGCCGAACAGGCGCACGAGCGCCTCGGCTCAGCCGGAGAGGACGGGGAGGGCCAGCCGCCCGCCGCCGGTGGCGCGCGTCGCGCCGGCGGCGCCCAGTCCTACTCGCTCGCGCACCTCGCTCTCCTGCATGGTCAGGTCGCTCAACAGGATGCCGTCGAGCACGTCGTCGATGCGGCGCTGAAGGAGCATCCAGACCGGACGGATGCTGCAGTCGTGCGAGGATGAGCATCGTGCCTCCTCCACCGGGTGCGACGTGCAGTGCACGTCGAAGGTGGAGTGGTCCTGCGTCGAGTGTTCGGATGCTGCGATCACGTCGCGCACGCTGATCTGGTCGGCCGGTCGGGCGAGCCGGTAGCCGCCGTGGGCGCCCCGTGTGCTGAGCACGATTTCGGCGCGCCGCAGCTTGAGCATGATCTGCTCGACGAAGTCGCCGGGCAGCCGCTCCCGTGCGGCGATCTCGCGCCCCGTTACTGGCCCCTCGCCGATGCGGCGGGCCAGATGAAGAGCACAGATCAATCCGTATTCGGCCTGGGTCGTGATGCGCACGAGTGAAAGCTAACTCCGGTTCCTGACCTGGGGATAGGTCCGCCCGTCAGCCCCCCGCGACCATGTCGTGTGCGCCCCCGGGTACGCCGATCTCGGTCATCTTGCGCAGATCGAGCAGGTCGTCGATCTCCTCGGCGGGCAGCAGTCGATCGCGCTTCACCATGTCGCGCACCAGCACGCCCTCCTTCACAGACTGCTTGCTGAGCTCCGCCGCCTTCGCGTAGCCGATGTGGGGCATCAGGGCCGTCGCCAGGGCGGCGCTGCGCTCCACCCAGTAGGCGCACATGTCCCGGTTGGCCTCGATCCCGGCCACGCACTTCTGATCGAAGATCGTCGCGGCGTTGGTGAGGATGCGCATCGAGAGCAGCAGGTTGAAGGCGATGACGGGCATCATCACGTTGAGCTCCAGCTGCCCATGCTCCGCCGCGATAGCGACCGTGGTATCGAGCCCCATCACCTGGAAGCAGACCTGGTTCACCATCTCGGGGATGGACGGGTTGATCTTTCCCGGCATGATCGACGATCCCGGCTGCACGGCGGGGAGCGAGATCTCGTCGATCCCGGTGCGCGGACCCATCACCATGAGCCGCAGGTCGCTGGCGATCTTGCTCATGTCGATCGCCAGAACGCGCATCGAGGCGCTGAACCCCGCCGCGTCGCCCATGCTCTGCATCAGCTGGATGCGGTCGGCTCCAATGCGGAGATCCAGACCGGAGATGGCTCGCAGGTGCTTGTTCATCAGCGCCGGGTACTCCCGCTCCACCGTCACGCCGGTCCCGACGGCGCTGCCGCCGATGCCGAGATCGCGCAGGTAGTCCGCCGCTTCCCGGACGCGGCGAAGGCCGCGATCGAGGGAGCCCGCGTACGCGGCGAACTCCTGTCCGAGCCTGATCGGCATGGCATCTTGCAGATGCGTGCGACCAGCCTTCACGATGTCGTCGAACTGCCGGCCCTTGCCGGCGAGGGCGTCGCGCAGCCCCTCGAACGCGCCAAGCAGGCCGTCGAGTTGCGCGAGGCAGGCGAGCCGGATGTTCGTGGGGATCGTGTCGTTGGTGCTCTGCGCCATGTTCACGTGATCGTTCGGGTGCACGGGGCTGTACGTCCCCCGCTCGCCGCCGAGCAGCTCGTTGGCGCGATTCGCGAGCACCTCATTCACGTTCATGTTGTGCGACGTGCCCGCACCAGCCTGGTACGGGTCCACGACGAACTGGTCGTCGTGTTGGCGCGCCAGCACCTCGTCCGCCGCCTTCACGATCGCGTCGGCCCACTCGGGCTTGAGGCGGCCGGTTTCCCGGTGCGTGAGCGCCGCGGCCTTCTTGATCCACACCTGCGCCATGACGAAGGGCCAGAGCGGCGCGAGCCCGCTGATCGGAAAGTTCTCGCGCGCGCGCACGGTCTGTACACCGTACAGCGCCTCGGCGGCGACTTCCCTGAGACCGAGCGGGTCCTTCTCAATGCGTGTGGCGGAGGACATTGGCAGTGGTGAAGGTCGTGGTCGTGCGAGGAGAAGCTGCTGCGGGATCAACGTCGATCGGCGGATCGATCGCGCGGGCCGTCGACTGTCTCATGTAGTGACCGGGATCGCCAGCGCGTGCGCGAACCGGTTGAAGTAGGCGAACAGGCAGATCACCGCGATGATCTCGACGATCTGTGCCGCTGCCCAATGGCGCGCGAGCTCAGCATACACCTCGTCGGACACGGAGCCCGGCGTCGGCGTCATGACGTCCGCCATTCGGAGTGCCGCGGCCCACGACGGCTCGAACGCCGTCGCGTCGCCGCGCGACACGGCGTCGAGCTGCGCATCGGTCGCACCCAGCCGCCTTGCCAAGGCGGTGTGGGAGGCCAGTCAATAGTCGCACAGGTTGATGTGCGACACACGAGTGCTCAACAGCTCCTTCAACAGCACCGGCACCTCGCCCGGACCCATGACGGCGTTCATGTGTGCGGTGAGCGTCGCGGTGATCAGCGGCGCGTGCGCTGCGACGCGGAACAGGTTGGGCACCTTGCCCCGCTCGCGCACGAACGCCTCGAAGGAGGGACGGACGATTTCCGGCGCCGACTCGGCGTCGAGACGGGGCAGTCGCGGTTCATCGCTCACGGTGTAGTCCGGGTGGTGGTGAGGCGAAGCAGGATCACGAGACAGCTGAGCGCCGCGACGCCGCCGAGGCCCAGCAGAGCGACGCTCGCGCCGTGGAGCCGGCCGAATGTCTGTCGCCGGGGGTCCGAGCGATCGAGCGCGTCAACGGGTCCGCCGATCGCCGACCGAACCCGTTCGATGCGTGGGGCCACGACGACCTGGGCCGCTGCGCAGAGGACGACGAGCGCGAGTGCGGCAGCGGTGCGCGGCGCGCGCGCCGGTAGCGGCCAGGTGAGGAGCATGGCCAGCAGCCCGACCACGATCCCCCACCAGAGCAGGACGGGTAGCACGCGGCCGACCAGCGCGCCAGCAAGCGTGCGCGTCGGAAGGACGGCGAACGCCGCTGGCGCCACGACGCCCCCCACGAGCGCGGCGGCTCCGAGCCAGGCGGCCAACAGGACGATGCTGGTGAGCAACGGGATCATCGGTCGCCCGTTCACCGTTTGAGCGCGCGAGCGCGGCCAGCGAGGAACGGGTTCGAGCGCTTCTCCTCGGCGATCGTCGTCGGACCACCGTGGCCCGGATAGACGATCGTCGCTCCGGGAAGGGTTCCGAATCGGTCGAGCGAGCGGTCCATCTGGAACGGGTCACTCAACGGCAGGTCCGTGCGCCCGATCGAGCCGGCGAAGAGCAGGTCGCCCGAGAGGGATACGCCGTGTCCGTTGTAGGTGACGTGTCCGGGCGCGTGACCGGGGACGTGCATCACCGTGAAAGCGAGCGTGCCGCACGTCAGGATGTCCCCGTCGGTCAGCTCCCGGTGCGGTCCGTCAGGCTGCTCGAACGGCACGCCGTATATCTCGGCGGCCCGCGCGGACAGACTGGTGTAGAGCGGCAGGTCCAACGGATGCAGGTGAACCGGCACGTCGAAGTGCCGCCTGACCTCGGCGATCCCGCCGATGTGATCAAGATGCGCGTGCGTCAGCCAGATCGCGTCGAGGACCGCGCCCGAGCCGCGCACCATCGTCACGAGCTCCGCGCCATCGTCGCCCGGATCGATCAGCACGGCGCGGCCGGTCGTGTCGTCGACCAGCAGGTAGCAGTTCTCCTGAAACGGACCCACCGTGCGGACGTCGAGCTTCACACCGCGTACCCTCCGCTTCCCTGCGGTGGGATATCATGGCCGCCCTCATTGCGCGCCTTGAGGTACTTCTCGACCGCGATCGCGGCCGTCGTGGCGTC
>JBBQYZ010000229.1:0-5803 GCA_038208205.1 Gemmatimonadales bacterium
AGAGCGCTGCCTTCACACGGCAGAGGTCGGGGGATCAAGACCCTCATCGCCCACCGCGAAAGACCAGGTCAGGGACCCTTTCTAGGGTCCCTGCTTCGCGTCCGGCAACCGATGGTAATGGCACCTGGTAATGGAATCGGCGTACCCTCGCGCGGTGCGGGGCCACATCACTCGTCGGGGTAAGGCGTGGCGGGTTCACGTGTATCTCGGACGCGATGAGAAGACGGGCAAGGACCGCTACCTCACCCGCACGGTGCGGGGGACGAAGCGTGAGGCGGAGAACGTCTGCGCCGCGCTCGTGGCCCAGGCCTCGCAGGGCCAGTTCTCGAAGTCGGCGGGCACCGTGGGCGAGCTGCTCGAGCTGTGGATGGACCACATCGAGCCGAACGTCTCACCCGCGACGCTGGCGGCGTATCGCATCTACCTCGACCGGTGGATCCTGCCGGCGTTCGCCACCGTTCGGGTGGATCGACTCCGCCCGGCCGAGCTCGACCGCTTCTATGCCGGGCTGCGTGACAAGCTCAGCCCGGCGAGCGTGCTGAAGGTGCACACGATCCTCCGGGCCTCGCTGGGGCAGGCCGTGAAGTGGCAGATGATCGTGACCAACGCCGCTTCCCTCGCCACCCCGCCGCGCGTGGTGCGGCCGGCAATCCAGCCTCCGAGCCCCGAGCAGGTAGGAGCGCTGCTCGCCGCCGCCGACGAGTTCGATCCCGATTTCGGCCTCTACCTCCGGTTGGCGGCCGTCACGGGCGCACGAAGGGGCGAGTTGTGCGCGCTGCGCTGGTCCGACGTCAACCTTCGGGCAGGCGAGCTGGTGGTGGCGCGGGCGCTCACCCGTGGCACTCGCGAGCTCGTCGAGAAGCCGACCAAGACGCACAAGAGCCGGCGTATCGCGCTCGACCCCGGAACGGTGACGGCGCTGACCCGACAGCGCAAGATCGCGACAGAGCGGGCCCAAGCCTGTGGCGTGAAGCAGGGTGCGGATGCCTACGTCTTCGCCCGAGACGTCGAAGGCAAGCAGCCGTGGCGCCCCGATTCAGGCGTCACGAGTCGATTCGAGCGCGTCCGGCGCTCCGTGGGTCTCGATGGCGTGCGGCTGCACGACCTTCGCCACTACGTCGCGACTCGATTGCTCGACGCGGGCATGCCCGTACGCACCGTGAGCGAGCGCCTCGGCCATGCGAACGCCACGACGACGCTCGGGATCTACGCGCAGTCGGTTCCTGCCACCGACCGCCGCGCCGCGGAGCTCTTGGGAGCTTTGCTCGATAACCCGGCTTCGGAGTGAACCTGCCTCGGCGTAGGTGGCGGTTCTACGAGACTGCCGCCGGGCGACGGCCAGTCCGTGACTTCCTCGACGAGCTCACCGACGACGACGCCGCGTCGGTCGTCGCCGCCATGAGGGACGTGGCAGCCAACGGGCTCGAAGTCGCTCGCCACTTGCGCGGTGAGATCTACGAGGTTCGAGCCGTCGGCGACCGCCAAGCCTTTCGCGTGCTGTTCGCTGCGGAGGGCCGACGAGGCCAGGTCCTGTTGGCAGTTGAGGCTTTCTCGAAGAAGACCCAGAAGACGCCAACTGCGAAGGTGGCGCTCGCCGAGCGCCGCCTGCGGGACTGGCGTTCTCGCGGAGGCCGCTGAGATGGGTATGCTATTTGACATCTCATATCTGAGAGGTCGCTGATGGCACAGGCTCGAGACGATTTGGACGACTACATCGCCGATCGCAAGCGACGCCGTCCGGGTTTCCCGGCGATGGTGGACGAGGCACTCCGACGCCGCGAGTTGCTGCGCGCCCTGGCCGCGGAACGTCGGGCCGCGAACCTGACCCGCACGACGGTCGCCGCTCGCATGGGAACGTCAGAGTCCGCGGTTGCACGGCTCGAAGGCGGTGAGGCGGATGCGCGTCTCTCGACCGTCGCTCGCTATGCCGCGGCACTCGGGAAGAAGATCGAGTGGCGAGTCGTCGACCAGCCCTCCCGGCGGCGCAAGGCGGGTTGACCATCGTCACCAACCGAGCCCCAGGTCCGGCTCGGCCTCGATGGTGGGTTCCGGTGTCGCGAGCTCGCGCATCGCCTCGAGTCCTCGCTGTGCATCGACCACGCTCGCAGTCCAGAAGCGGCTATCCGCTGCGTCGATTCGGTCACGCGCGATGGGGTTAGCTGCCTGGGCTGCATCGATGATCGCGTCGGCGTCGACGATGACATTGTGCACGCGGCTCCAGTGCTTGTCGGAGGTGGCGTGGCCGAGCTTGGGCTCGACGTCGAATGCCATGAGCTCGTTCGTGATGGCGTGGCGGTCCCGATAGTGCTCGATCTCTACTGCCAGTCCGCACCAGGCTCGCTGCCCGCCACGTGAAGGGGGCACTTCGCCCAGCACTTCCAAGAGGTAGAAGGGCGGCGACTCGTCCTGGACGAGTTCGAGCACGCGTTGGACCCGTGCGGCGCCCAGCGCAGCGTCGATCTCGTGAAGCGCCCTGCGGTATTCGTCGCACTCGTCCGTTGTCGTCTCCAGAGCGTGCTGGCGCGCGGCCGCGGACACTTGCTCGGCCCTGAGTCGTTCTTGTGCCTGGGCGACACGATCACGCGCGTCGTTCAGCCTCGCCGCGGTCTCGGACACCTTCCTGCTCGCTTCGTCGAACGGGCTCTTGCTGCGCCGGCCCCAGTGCCGTCGCTGTGGCTCATCAAGTTCCCGGGCGCGACGCGCCACCTGACTCGTGGCGAAGCGCACCATGTCGACGAGGAAGCGCGGTTCGCTCACTTCCCCGTTGTACCAGCGGGCTGGGGTCGGTAGCGCAGATTGCCCGCTCCGCGCTCGTTACGCGGCCCCAATCGGTCCTACCGTTCGCGTCTCAAAGAACAGCTGGGCGCCGATCGCTCAGCTCGTTCGGAGCCTCAGCTCGAAAGCGAGGAGGTTCCAACATGCAACCCGAAGTCATCGCTCACGCGATCGAGCGCCACGACCCGTTCTTCACCAGCCCCGAGAGCCTGGCCTTGGCCGGGTTCCTGGCCGGCTACTCCGGCCTGACGCGCGAGGCCTACACCCTCGACCTGCGTCAGTTCGTCGCGTGGTGCGCAGAACACCACGTCCTGTTGTTCGGGGCGCGCCGGGGCGACATCGAGTGCTTTGCCCGAGACCTCGAGGCCGCCGGCCGGGCCCGGGCCACCGTCGCCCGCCGCCTCGGCACCGTGACTGGCTTCTACCGCTATGCCCTCGAGGAGGGGCTCATCGAGCGTCCACCCGCGGTGCACGTGCGCAAGCCTCGGCTCGATTACGAGTCCCACGCGGTGGGCCTGGACCGCAACGAGGTCGGCGGCTTGCTGGTGGCCGCGGGCCTAAGCGGTCCGACCGACCACGCGCTCATCTCGCTCTTGTGCTTGAACGGACTGCGGGTCTCTGAGGCCGTGGGGGCCGACGTCGAGCGCTTGGGGCTCGAGCGGGGCCATCGGACACTGACGATCACCCGCAAGGGCGGCAAGGTCGTGACGGTGCCCCTAGCGCCCCGCACGGCGCGGGCGCTGGACCTGGTGGTGGGCGAGCGCAGCGAGGGTCCGATCCTGGTGGGCCGCGACGGAAGAAGGCTCGATCGGCACGCGGCCGCCCGCATCGTCGGCCGACTGGCTCGACGCGCCGGCATCGCCAAGCGGGTGGGGCCCCACACCCTTCGCCACGCCTTCATCACCGCCGCCCTCGACGCAGGGGTGCCCCTGCGGGATGTTCAGGAGGCGGCCAGTCACGCCGACCCGCGCACAACCATGCGCTATGACCGTGCCCGAGTCTCCCTCGACCGCCACGCCACCTACATCGTCGCCGCGTTCCTGGCGGGTGCCGCTCGCTGTGGCCTGAGTGCTGGAGTTTTGCGTTCGCGTAACGAGCGCGGAGCGAATCAGGGCAATCTGGCGCGTGTCGCGTCGGCCGGGGATGGGAGCGCACGTTGGTCGCGCTCGGCTATGACGTGCTCGCTGGAGGCTCGTGCGCTGGTTGGTGGGATGAGGCAAGACTGACAGCGTGCGGGATGTTGAGGTTCGCTATGCCGAGCATGACGGCAAGTGCCTTGCGTATGAGGTGTTCGGTGAGGGGCCGACTGATCTATTGGTCCATCAGATCTGCTATCCGATCGATCTGACCTGGGACCTGCCGCAACTCTCGGACTTCATGGACTCGCTCGGCGAGTGCGCCCGCGTCATCGCTTTCGATTCGCGTGGCGAGGGTGCTTCCGATCCGATCGATGATCCCGGCGCGGCGACGCTGGAAGCGTGGTGTGATGATGCGTTCGCGGTGCTAGACGCGGCTGGCGCTGACCGTGTGACCGTCTTCGACATGACCACCGGAGTCGGGGGCATCGTGCTCGCGGCGACGTATCCCGATCGGGTGCGGTCACTGATCCTGACTCATCTTCGGACCTCGAATCCCGAGTTGCGAGACATGTCGGCGAGCGATCTGAGGCAGGCGTCGCGAGCGTTTTGCAGCGTCGAGAGCTTGGAAGTCCTGAACCCTCGCGTGGCGCATGATCCGGTCCTGCGCCAATGGTGGGGTCGTGCCCGCCGGCTGTTGCTCAGCCCAGAAGCGGCCTTCGACTACTACCAATGGGGTAGCCGTATGGACGTAGAGCCGCTGCTGTCGAGTGTCCGCGTCCCGACACTCGTGTTGCACCGCCGCGACAATCGCGTGTTCGACATCGAGATGAGTCGCCTGGCGGCGGCCAAGATTCGCGATGCACGGTTCGTTGAGCTTCCGGGCTCCGAAACGGATCTGTTCTTGGGCGACACCCGTCCCATACTCGCCGCGATCCGGCCGTTCCTCGAAGATGAATCATCCTCGGCTGTCGATGACGTTCGTCCCTTGGCGACCGTGTTGTTCACCGACATCGTGTCATCGACGGAACAGCTCGCTGCCATCGGTGACAGCGCATGGCGACGGCTACTCAACAATCTCGATCACACCACCGCCCGCATCGTCGCCGAGCACCGGGGCCGCGTCGTGAAGCAAACCGGCGACGGGATCCTGGCGACCTTCGACGGTCCCGCGCGGGCGGTGCACTGCGCCGCGGCGCTTCTCGACGCCGCCCACGCCCAGGGCATCACCTTGCGCGCCGGTTTACATACCGGCGAAATCGAACTGCGGGCATCCGATGTCGCGGGGATCGCCGTCCATGTCGCCAGTCGCATCGCCGCACTGGCCGACCCGAACGAGATCCTCGTCTCCCGCACCGTCATCGACCTCACCGCCGGGTCCGGGTTGAAGTTCGCGCCGCGCGGTGAACACGAACTCAAAGGCGTCCCCGGAACCTGGCCAACGTTCGCCGCCCGAACGAACTCGTCGCCCGCGCCATAACTGCCAGTGAGGCCGTCCCGGATCGGCAATCTTGCGCGCGAACTGCGAGCGTCTCCCCTGCGATCATTGGCAGGTGAGGAACCCGTGTCTGCGAGCCCTCGTGGTGGTGCTCGTGCTCGCCGCGTGTAGCTCCAACGGACCCTCCACCGCCACCAAGGCACTTCAGGGCATTCCCGTCGTCGAGGAATCGACGCAGCCGCCAGGGACGAAGCTCCGGAACGGATTCACCGTGGCTCCGGGTACTGCCCTCATCGCTGACGTGTTCCCAATTGGAGTCGAGGTGTCCTTCAACGATCGGGATATCGAAGATCGGGGGTGGCGCGCCTTTCTGCTCGTCACCGGAGACCCGCACGCGGTGATCCGCCACTATCAGGTCGAGGCGGATCGCGTCGGCCTTCCGCTCGCCGCCCAGTACGCGCCGCAACCAGCCTGCGGCAACGACGCGATTGAGGGCTACATCTGCAATGCCGTG
>JBBQYZ010000230.1:0-5795 GCA_038208205.1 Gemmatimonadales bacterium
CCCGCGCCACGGCGGTTCGCTGCTGCTCTCCGCCCGACAGCTGCGCCGGCCGATGGTGCACCCTGCCCGCCAGGCCGACCCGCTCGAGGAGTTCCGAGGCACGCCGACGCGCGTCCTCCACTTCCAGGCCGGCGATGCGAAGGGGCATCATCACATTCTCCAGCGCCGTGAACTCCCGAAGCAGATGATGGAACTGGAAGACGAAGCCGACGGTGCGGTTCCGCAGCACCGACGTCGAGTCGTCGTCGAGCCCGGCCAGACTGCGACCATTGACCAGCACCTCCCCGGCCGACGGCCGATCGAGCGCGCCTAGGAGGTGGAGCAGGGTGCTCTTCCCTGCTCCGCTCGCTCCGATCACAGCCACCATCTCGCCACGGGCTACCGCGAAGTCGATCCCCTCGAGGACGGTGATCGTCCCCCCGTCCCCGCCGGTGTACGTCTTGGTCAGCCCACGCGCCTCCAGCACGGTCATTCGCGCATCGCCTCCACGGGCAACAGCCTCGACGCCTGGATGGCAGGATAGATCGTGGCGAGCGCGGCGATGGCAAGGCTGGCCATGACCGTAATCGCAATATCGACGGGCTGACGCGCGACGGGGAGGTGATCAATGAAATACACCTGCGGGTCCAGTTTGATCAGCCGCCCCTTGTCGAGCGCGAAGGCTGCGGCGAGGCCGAGGGCGAGGCCGAGCAGCGTGCCGACCGTTCCGATCATGAAACCCTGCGCCAGGAAGATGCGACGGATCGACGCGGCCGGCATCCCCATCGCCCGGAGGATGCCGATCTCCTTCGTCTTGTCGGCCACTACCATGGTCAACGTTCCCACGATGTTGAAGGCAGCAACCAGGATGATCAGCATCAGGATGAGCGTCATCCCGGCCTTCTCCAGCTTCAACGCCTGGAAGAGCGACCCGTTTTGAGTCTGCCAGTCCTCGGTCCGGTATGGATAGCCGAGCGACTTCGCGATGCGGGCGCCGACCTCCGGCGCGACCCAGCGGCTCGTGGTCCGAAGCTCGAGCCCCGTGACGTTGTCGCCGAGCCCAGCCAGCTTCTGCGCGACGGGAAGCGAGACGAAGACGTACCCGTTGTCGTATTCGTACATCCCCGTATCGAAGATTCCGGTCACTTCCAACCGCTCCTCTCGCGGTATCGGCGTGCCCGTCACTGGACTGACCTCGCTCCCGATCGTCGTGAGTGTGATCGAGTCGACCCCGGGATACACGGCGAGCCGGTTCGCGAGTCGCGAACCGATCACCGCACCGCGTCGCCGGCCGTCGACAGTGGCGAAGCGGAAATCGCCCGCCGTGGCGTGGGACCGGATCGAGGTCACCGGAGGCCCCCCCTGCCCGGTCGGCTCGATCCCCATGACGTACGCACCATCGCTATACTGGTGGCCGGCGCCCACTAAGGCCTTCACGAGCACGAACGGCGCACCGGCCACGACGTCCCGCTCCTTCCTCACGCTATCGAGCACTGGGCGCCAGTCCTTCAGCACCATGTCGGAGCCGTAGTTGAGCACTCGGACGTCCGGACTGCCGATGAGGATCTTCTCGCGAAGATCATCCTGCAGCCCGGTCATGACGCCCATGATGACGATCAGCGCGCTCACCCCGATCACCACGCCGCCGATGGCGATCACGCTGATCAGTGACAGCAGCTTGGAGCCTCGTCGGCTACGCAGGTAGCGCCAGGCGATACCCAGCTCGAGTCGGCTCATTCGGGTCGCATCGTTGGAAAGAGGATCGCGTCGCGGATATTCGCCGTGTCGGTGAGGTACATGAACAGGCGATCGATCCCGATGCCCACGCCGCCCATTGGCGGCATGCCGTACTCCATCGCGCGCAGGTAGTCTTCGTCCACGCCGACGGCCTCCTCGTCGCCCGCGGCGCGCAGTCGCGCCTGCGCCTCGAAGCGCTGCCGCTGATCGATCGGGTCGTTCAATTCGCTGAAGGCGTTGGCGAGCTCGCGTCCTCGCGCGAACAGCTCGAACCGTTCGGTGAGTGTAGGGTCACCTCGCTTGGGCTTGGCGAGCGGCGACAGCTCCACCGGATAATCGACTACGAAGGTGGGTGTCTCGATCCGCCGCTCCACGAGCTCCCCAAACAGCTCGTCGAGCAGCTTCGGCCGGCTCATCGCCTGGGTCTTCTCGATGCCGAGCTCACGCGCCGCAGCGCGCAGTTCCGGCTCGGACATCGCCGTCACGTCGCGACCGAGCGCGGCACTGAGCGAGGGCACCCATTCGATGCGCTGAAAGGGGAGCGTCAGCACGGGCACCTTGTCCCCCACGCCCGGGATCGCGCGCACGGCGTGCGCAGCATGCGTGAGCAACGCCTCGACGACACTCATCATCTCCCGATAGTCGGCGAAGGCCTGGTAGAACTCGAGCATGGTGAACTCCGGATTGTGCGTCCGGTCGAGCCCTTCGTTCCGGAAGTCATGGCCGATCTCGTAGACGCGATCGAAACCGCCGACGACGAGCCGCTTCAGATACAGCTCGTCGGCGATACGCAGGAACAGCGGCATGTCGAGCGCGTTGTGGTGCGTGGCGAATGGCCGCGCGGCCGCCCCGCCGTAGAGTGGCTGCAGCACCGGCGTCTCGACTTCCAGGAATCCAGATCCGTCCAGAAAGGAGCGGATCGCCGTGATCAGCCGCGACCGCGCCACGAACAATGCACGTACCTCGGAATGCACGGCGAGATCGGCGTACCGCTGCCGGTAACGCTGCTCGGCGTTGGCGAAGCCGGAGTGCCGCACCGTCACCCCGTCCACGATCTCCTCCTTGCCGTACGGCAGCGGACGGAGCGACTTGGCGAGCATCTCCACCTCGACGACCCGTACGGTCGCCTCGCCAGTGCGCGTGCGCATGAGTGGACCTGTCACTCCTACCACGTCCCCGATGTCGTACAGTGCGAGCTGCGCAAAGAGGGCGTCGCCCAGCGCGTCCCGTCGAAAGTAGAGCTGAATGCGGCCACTCGCGTCGGCGAGATGCGCGAACGCGGTCTTCCCATGGCCCCGCCATGCCACGAGTCGGCCGGCCACCCGCACGGCCGGCCCCTCCTCGACGCCCTCGGCAAGTGCGGCGATGGCGTCGGCTGCCTGATGCGTACGATGGTAGCCGTAGGCGAACGGCGCGATGCCGGCGGCGACCAGCGCGTCGAGCTTGTCTCGCCTCGCCTGAAGGACGAAGTTGGCCTCCTCGCTCACGCGGTGTCCCCGGCGCTCACGCCCCCCGCCTCCTTGAGAAATGCCTCGATGAACGGATCGATCCCTCCATCCATCACCTTCTGCACGTCGGGGAGCTTCAGCTCTGTGCGGTGGTCGTTCACCATGGTGTAGGGCTGGAACACGTAACTGCGAATTTGGCTGCCGAACGACACGTCGGACTTGTTGGCGTCCAACTCGGCCTTCTTCGCGATCTGCTTGTTCAGCTCGATCTGATAGAGACGGTTCTTGAGCATCTTCATCGCGGTCGCCTTGTTCTTTCCCTGCGACCGCTGTGCCTGGGAGGCGGTGACGACGCCACTCGGCAGGTGAGTGATGCGCACCGCGGAACTGGTCTTGTTGACGTGCTGGCCGCCCGCGCCCGACGCACGGTACACGTCGATCTTGAGATCCTCGTCGCGGATCTCGATGTTGATGTCCGTATCGACGACGGGGTAGATGAACACCGACGCAAAGCTGGTGTGCCGTCGGGCCTGCGAGTCGAACGGCGAGATGCGTACGAGCCGATGCACGCCGGATTCGGCTTTCAGGTAGCCGTACGCGTAGAGACCCTTGATCTCCAGCACCGCACCCTTGATTCCAGCCTCCTCGCCCTCGCTCAGGTCCACGATCTCGATCGCGTAGCCCTTCCGCTCGGCCCAGCGTGTGTACATGCGCATGATCATCTGCGCCCAATCCTGTGCTTCGGTGCCGCCCGCGCCCGCACTGATCTCGAGTTGCGCGTCTCGAAAGTCGTCCGGATGCGACAGCAGCGATCGGAGGCGAAACTCCTCCACGCTCGCGCTGATCTGCACCACCTCCGCCGACAGCTCGGCATCCATTCCGGCGTCGGGCTCCGCGTCGAGCATTTCACCGAGCTCGCGCGCGCTTTCAACGCGCTTCACGAGTTGCTCGAAAGGCTCGACCCAGTGTTTCAGGCTCTTGACCTGCTGGACGATCTCCTGGGCGTGCTCCTGGTCGTTCCAGAAATCGGGCGCGCCCATTCGCGTCTCGAGCTCGGTCAGCTGCGTGCGCTTCTGATCGAGGTCAAAGATACCTCCTCAGCTCAACGAGCTGATCGTCGTACGAGGTGAGCTGCCGAGCGCGATCGCTCTCCGCCATGTGTTCTCCCGGGTATGACACGAGCCGTCCGGCTGGAGGGGCCGACGGCTCGCTCGGTGTCGTGGTGACGAGTGAAAGGTAGCCCGACGCGACGCAGACTAGAAGAGCTTCTTTCCTCCGGCGAGAACGTCGTTCAACGCGTCCTGGAAGTGAGTCGTCCCGTCGGCGAACTCGCGTCCCACCTGTTCGACGTACTCCTCATAGCTCTTCTTGATCTCCTCGCGGAAGAGTTGCTTGAGCGTGCCATCACGCATCCCATCCTCGCGCTTCTGCGGGAAGTAGGCGACGATGTCCGACACGAGCGCTCGGGCCAGCCGCTTCGCCTTGGCGTTCGGGTCGTTGGCCAGGAACGGGTTGATCGGTGGACGCGCAGCAGGTGCAGGTGCGGGCGAACCCGCCTGCGCGCGCGGCGGCGGTCCGGGAAACATCGGCGCGCCCGTGGCGGATTGACGCGTGGGAGCGACAGGAGTCGGCGGCGGCGCTGAAGCCGGTGCGGCAAACGGCATTCCCCCGAGCGGGCCGGCCGGACGCGGAGCGAATGGCGCCGCCGCCGGTCGCGAGGCCGAGGGCGCAAATGCACCAGCGAGCGCCGGGTTGGGTACCACTGGCGCCGATGTGGGCACTCCACCGAGCGCCGCACCCGGTCCCGCCGCTGGGGGACGCATGAACGGCGCGGACGGGCGTGGCACTGCAACCCCGGTGGGGCCGGCTGGTGCGGACGGCGACGCAGATCGCGGCGCCGAAACCGCCGGAGGGGCGAGAGTCCCGGTCGCACCGGACGGCAGGGTGGAGGGGCCGCTCGCTCCTGCTGGTGCCGCCGGCGCAGGACGCGGAATCGCCGGCATCACCGGGGGCGTGATGCGTCGCGGCATGCCCGGCGTGGGCACGGCGGGTCGAACGACATCCGCCGCCGTCACGTTCGGGCGCGCGGTAGGCACCGCAGCAGCGGGAGACGTGGGCCCTTGTGCGGGGAAGGCAGGCGTGCGCGCTGGCGAGACGGTCGCGATTCCGGAGAACGCCGCGGGCGCTGTCGCGGGTGCGGCCGCTGAACTGGCTGCGGTCGCCGTGGGCGTGGTGGTCGAGGAGCCGGGGAACGAGAGCGCCGGTGTGGGTCGAAGCGTCTCCGCGGTGCTGATGCCGGTGACGACACCGACGCTCGCCGTCGCGAGCGCTCTCGCTGCGAGATCTTGGCCCGTTGCCGAACCGCCCGCGATCGTGATCACACCACCACACACCGAGCACCGCGCGCGCACGCTCGTCCCCGGCACCTTGCTCGGATCGACGCGAAAGACGGAGCGGCATTCCGGACAGGCGACGTTCATGCCTTCTCCGTGGCCGGTACGCTCGGAATGCTCGCCATGGGGCCCGAGATGCGCCCCACACCGGCTGGTTGGCTGTCGGTCCGGCGATCGACCGAGAACACCGATCCCGGAAGGGTCTTCGCGTAGCTCTTCATTTCGGTGGCCAGCTCAC
>JBBQYZ010000231.1:0-5779 GCA_038208205.1 Gemmatimonadales bacterium
GAGGAGCACAGTGAGCACGGTGATCACGATACCGAGCGGTCGCTGGAATCGCAGCGCCACGAGTGACTGGGTGAGCGCGATCGCGACGTGCGAGCTCGGGAACGCCGTGCCGCGCGCCGATCCCGCCTCGAGCACGTGCAGGGTGAGCGAGCGGAAGAATCCCGGCGGGATCGCGGCGGGGGCGGGCCACAGGTAGCGCGGCCCCTGCACGGGGAAGAGCACGAACGCGACGAAGCCGATCACGAACACCGTGGTGAAGGCGAGCAGCGTTCGCGCGAGCGCCGTCCACTCGCCGCGCAGCGCGAGCGCCGCAGGCGGTACGCACACGATCAGATAGTAGGCGAAGTAGCTCGCGTGCACGGTCTCGCTGAAGACGAGCGCGAGCCGGCGCGGCAGGGTGTTGGCGATTGCCGCAGCGAAGGTGCGCGCCGGCGAGCCACCGGCGAAGAGGGCCAGCTCCCACCGCTGCACCATGCCGTCATAGAAGGGAGTACCGGCGCCGGCGATCAACGTCGGCACCTCCGAGTACAGGAGGGGAAAGGCGAGCAGGGGAAGCCACACCGCCACCCGCGACGGGGAGTGGCGCGCCAGGGCGCGCGCGCGCGCGACGGCCGCCACGAGCCCAGCGGCGTGCGCCACGGCGATCGCCGTCGATCCGCCGCCCGCCGCGGCACGGATCGCCGGGACGAGCGTGATGCCGAGATACGCGGCGAGCATCCAGTGCGAGCGGCGCGAGGCGGTGCTCGCGGCGACAGTCTGCTCCGCAGCGGGCAGCGTGTCGTCGAAGGCGACGGAGCGCGAGGGCGGGCTCATGCCCGAGAAGTTACGCGGGGTGCGACGCAGCCTGCAGTGACTCACTCGGCGCGCCGCGCGACGTGACCCCGCTCGACGCTGACCAGCTCGACGCGACCGGTGCGCCGCGTTCAGCGTCCGTTCAGCGCCGCATTCAGCGCCACCACGACGGACGCCGCGGCGACAACCGCGCCAGCAGGCCGAGCCCCACGCTGACCATCAACCCCTTGAGGAGCACGATCGCGATCACGGCGTAGAGCGCGAGGTCCACCACCTGCGGGGTGATTGCCGGATCGGTGGCGAGCAGCCAGACCCACCGCCGGATCGCCTGGCCCAGCGTCCAGAGCCCACCCGCCGCGAGCACCGTGGCTCCCGCCCACACCAGCGCGAACAGCCGCAGCAGCAGGGCGAAGACGCCGCCCGACGTGCGGACGACCCACTCGCCGCACGCGCGGCACTTCCTGGCCGCGCGCGGGATGGCCTCGCAGCAGTAGGGGCAGTTCCGCTCGCGCTCGAGCCACACATCGCTCGGCCGGCGCGGGATGGGAAGGGGGGTGGCCATGCGAGATCTCTCCGCCAGGGGATGATCTCCACTACGCGGGTGGGCGGCGGCCGGTGTCGGCGGGCCCGGCGGTGCTTCGTCGTGGTGCGACGCCGTGGTGCGACGACGTGGTGCGACGACGTGGTGCGACGCCGCTACCCGCCGCTCACCGCCGGCACCACGTCGATCGTGCTCGACTCCCCGAGCGGCGTCTCCAGACCGCTCGCGAACCTGATGTTCCGGCCGTCGACGAAGAGGTTCACGTGCGGCCGCAGCTCGCCGCGCTCGTCCATCATGCGGTCCACCACGCCGGGGTGCATGGAGGCGAGCACCGTGATCGCGTGCGCCACCGTCGTGCAGCGCGCGCTCGGCAGCTCTACCGAGCGTCCGCGCGCGTGCGGCCAGAGCACCGCTGGCAGCTCGATCGTCACGCCCATGGCCGTTCCTCCGTCAGCTCACCGGCGGGCCGACCACCGCCGCCTTCACGCAGGCGATGGACGGCAGGCCGTCGGCGATCTCCATCCACGAGTCGCCGTCGTCGGCCGACCCGTACAGCTTGCCGCTGCGCGTGCCGAAGTAGACGCCCGCCGGCCGCATGGTGTCGGTCGTCAGCGCGTCGCGCAGCACGGTCTCGTACGCACCCTCTTGCGGCAGGCCACGGCCGAGCGGCTGCCACGAGGCGCCGGCGTCGCGCGTGCGGAAGACGCGCAACTTGGCCTCGGGCACGCAGCGAAAGCCGTCCGACTCGATCGGTACGATGAACACGGTGTCGTGGTCGCGCGGATGCATCGCCATCGCGAAGCCGAAGTCGGAGGGGACGCCGTTGGCGACGTCATGCCACTGCCCGCCCCAGTCGTCGCTCCGGTAGAGGCCCCAGTGGTTCTGGAGAAAGAGCCGCTCGGGACGCGCAGGGTGGTGCACCACCTTGTGGACGCACTGCCCGAACTCGGGGTACTTGTCCGGCATGAACTCCGCGCGCACCCCCGCATTGCTGGCGCGCCAGCTCGCGCCGCCGTCGTCGGTGCGATACACACCGCCGGTGGACATGGCCACCAGCATGCGCCGCGGATCGGTGGGGTCGAGCAGGATGGTGTGGAGACAGAGCCCGCCGCCGCCGGGCTGCCAGCGCGCGCGGTGCTCGTGCGTGAGCAGCCCCTGAACCGCCTGCCAGCTCTCACCGGCGTCGCGCGACTCGAACAGCGCCGACGGCTCGACGCCACAGTAGAGCAGGTCGGGCTCCCCGGCCGGTCCGAGGCAGATCTGCCAGATCTGCTTCAGGGCCAGCCCCGACTCGGCCGGAAAGCGCACGTTCTGCCGGTCGGGGAGGGTCCAGCTCCCGCCGAAGTCGTCGCTCGCGCGAAGCACGCTGCCCCAGTGCATGCTGTTCGTGGCGGCGAAGGTCCGCTGGCGTCCACCGCGGCCGTCGAACGCCATGGCGTAGACGGACTCTCCCTTGAAATGGGGGCCGTCCACCCGCCAGCTCCGGCGCGACGGATCGGACGAGACGAGGAATGCCCCCTTCGTGGTGCCGACGAGCACGAGAACGCTGCCGTCAGATGGGGGTACGACGGGATCGCGGGACACGGAACGCTCCGGTACGGGGGGGAGCGAGAAGGTGTGGCCGGCGGTGCCCCGGCGCCAGAGAGGGCCGTGGGGAACCTCTCGCGACCCCTTACCCGCCCGCTCGTTCGGGCTACTATCAATCGTCATCACGCACTCGACGCGGCAGCAATTGGTCGCCGCATGGAGAACACGATCAGCATGACCCCAACCAACGCCTCACGACTCGCTGCGGCCGCCCTGCTGGCCTGCGCCGCCGCCGGCCGCGTGGCGGCGCAGACTCCCGCCGCGCCGGCGAGCAGAGCCCCGGTCCCCGTGGCTGGTGTGGAGAAGGCGCGAGTCGACAGTGCGCGCTATCCCTACACCGCCGCGGACGTTCACTTCATGTCCACGATGATCGGCCATCACGCGCAGGCGATCGTGATCTCACGCTGGGCGCCGACCCACGGCGCCGACCCGGCGGTGCAGCGGCTGGCCGAACGGATCATCAATGCGCAGCAGGACGAGATCGCCACGATGCAGCAGTGGCTGCGCGACCGCGGGCAGCCGGTGCCGGAGGCCAAGCCCGGGCCGATGAAGATGGTGATGAACGGGATGGAGCACGAGATGCTCATGCCCGGCATGCTCACCGACGACCAGATGAAGCAGCTGGATCAGTCGAAGGGGAAGGAGTTCGACCGGCTCTTTCTCCAGCGCATGATGCAGCACCATCGCGGCGCCACCTCCATGGTGAGCGACCTGTTCGCCACGTACGGCGCCGCGCAGGATGAGACGGTGTTCAAGTTCGCCAACGACGTCAACGTGGATCAGACCACCGAGATCGCGCGGATGCAACGGATGCTCGCCGCCCTGACGTTCGGAATTTCCCTGCCGTGACCACTCCCCTCTCGACACGCCCATGACCCGATCCACCATCTCACGCCTGACGCTGTCGCGCGCCGCTCGGCTGCTGTCCGTGGCGGCCTGCGCCGCCGCGCTCGTTCCCACCGCTGCCCGCGCCCAGAACGCGGCCGGCAGCATGTCCATGTCGCCGCCGAGCCCCGACCCGCGCGTCGGCCTCAGGGCAGGGCTGTACGACGCGGCCGAGGCCACATGGAACATGCGCGTGCTCTCCAAGACGCAGCCGTCCCCGGAGTTCGAGCACAAGACCAACTCCGACCTCGCCTTCACCGGCCCCTACGCCATCCAGGGCAGCTACAACGGCTACCAGGTGTGGGACATCTCCAACCCGCGCAGCGTCTCCCTCAAGACGGCGTACGTCTGCCCCGCGTCGCAGAGCGACGTGTCGGTCTACAAGAATCTGCTGTTCGTGTCGGGTGAGGGCCTCACCGGCCGCATCGACTGCGGTGTGCAGGGAGTGAAGGACACGGTGAGCAAGGACCGCCTCCGTGGCGTGCGCATCTTCGACATCAGCGACATCACCAAGCCGCGCAACGTCGGCAATGTGCAGACCTGCCGCGGCTCGCACACGCACACCCTGCTCGTGGATCCCAAGGACGCCGAGAACGTGTACGTGTACATCTCCGGCTCGTCGGGGGTGCGCTCGCCGAGCGAGCTCGCCGGCTGCTCGCGCGCCACACCGCAGGAGGATCCCAACTCCGCGCTGTTCCGCATCGAGGTGATCAAGGTCCCGCTCGCGCATCCGGAGCGGGCGGCGATCGTCGCCTCGCCGCGCATCTTCAACGACCTCACGGCGCCGGCGCGCCACGGCGCCTCCCCCGAGGACGCCGTGGAGAACGCCAAGATGATGGCCGCCGCCCGGGCGCGCGGCGCGTTCACCGCGACGGTGTTCGGTGACGAGATGGTCGTCCCGCAGCAGTTCATCACGCCGATGCTCGACAGCGTGGTGAAGGCTCGTGGCGGCGCTGGCGCCGCCGCGGCGACCGCCGCCGACAGCGCCGCGCTGCGCGCCGCGCTTCCCGCCATGGTCGCCAAGATGACTGGCGAGACGCCGGGCGACCACACGGGCCCGCGTCCGGGCCCCACGCAGTGCCACGACATCACGGTGTATCCGGCCATCGGGCTCGCCGGCGGCGCGTGCGAGGGCTACGGCATGCTGCTCGACATCCGCAACCCGACGGACCCCAAGCGCATCGCCGCCGTATCGGATTCCAACTTCTCCTACTGGCACTCGGCCACGTTCAACAACGACGGCACCAAGATGCTGTTCAGCGACGAATGGGGCGGCGGCGGCCAGGCCAAGTGCCGCGCCAGCGATCGGAAGGAGTGGGGCGCCGATGCGATCTTCACCCTCATGAACGGCAAGCTGGAGTTCAAGAGCTACTA
Organism: Gemmatimonadales bacterium; assembly: GCA_038208205.1. GTDB lineage: Bacteria > Gemmatimonadota > Gemmatimonadetes > Gemmatimonadales > Gemmatimonadaceae > AG11. The sequence continues at coordinate 5,180 of JBBQYZ010000231.1, forward strand.
CAAGCTTCCCGCGCCGCAGACGGCGCAGGAGAACTGCGTGGCGCACAACGGCTCGCTGATCCCGATCCCGGGCCGCGACGTGATGGTACAGGCGTGGTACCAGGGCGGCATCTCGGTGTTCGACTGGACCGACGCCGCGCATCCGAAGGAGATCGCCTTCTTCGACCGCGGGCCGGTGGACTCGACCCACATGGCGATGGGCGGCTCGTGGTCGGCCTACTGGTACAACGGCGTCATCGTGAGCTCCGAGATCGCCCGCGGCCTCGACATCTTCGAGCTCACGCCGAGCGCGTGGCTGTCGCAGAACGAGATCGACGCCGCGAAGACCGTGCACCTCGACTACCTGAACACGCAGGGCCAGCCGAAGTGCCGCGTCACCGACCGCAAGGAATGGGGCGCCGACGCGATCTTCACGATCGAGAACGGCAAGCCGGTGTTCCAGAGCTACTACAAGCTCCCCGCGCCGCAGACGGCGCAGGAGAACTGCGTGGCGCATAACGGCTCGCTGATCCCGATTCCGGGTCGCGACGTGTTCGTGCAGTCGTGGTATCAGGGTGGTATCTCGATCTTCGACTGGACCGACATCAGGCACCCCACCGA
>JBBQYZ010000232.1:0-5770 GCA_038208205.1 Gemmatimonadales bacterium
CTCTTCGTCGCCGAAGGTCGACTCGTGCACGAGGACATCGGCGCCGCGCGCCGCCTCGATCGTCGCGGCGCACGGGCGCGTGTCTCCCGTGAGCACCACCTTTCGGCCCGCGCGCGGTTGCCCTACGAGCACGCTCGGCTCGATCACGCGGCCGTCACCGAGCGTGATCGCCTGACCGCGGTGGATCTGCCCCCACAGCGGACCCTCCGGAATCCCGAGCTCGCGCGCGAAATCGGGATTGAAACGGCCCTTTCGCTCGTCCTCGACCACAGCGTAGCCCAGGGCGCGCGCGCCGCGATGATCTACCGGGAAGGCGACGATCGCGTAGTCGGCGCGCTGCACGCGCGCTCCCGGCTCGAGCTCGGCGATCTCCAGAGGAAACGAGAGGCGGTCCATCCCGAAGTCCTCCGCCCGCTTGAGCATCCGCACCGCGCCGCGCGGGCCCCAGAGCCGTAGCGGCTCGCTGCGCCCCTGCAGCGCCATCGTTCGCATCAGACCGATCACGCCGATCACGTGATCGGCGTGGAAGTGGGTGAAGAAGATGTCGGCGAGCCCGAACGACACGCCGTAGCGCATCATCTGTCGCTGCGTGCCCTCGCCACAGTCGAACAGCAGAGTCTCGCCCTCGCGCACGACGGCGACCGAGGCCACGTTGCGCTCGACGGTCGGGCGCGACGCGGAGGTGCCGAGCAGGCGGATGGCGAGCGACATGGCGGGGAATATAGTCCGTACGGCTCGCACCTTGCCGCTCGCCCTCGTCCAACATCGCGACGCAGGTCACGTGTGGTTTGCGGCGCACGCCGATGCCGTTGCGTCGATCAGAAGGAGTGCCCGACCGCTCCACGTCTGACGCGAGGGTAACGCGCATCACCGTTGCGTCGGAAACACGAGTGCGATGCACGACATCCACGCCAGGTATTGCAGATGGCACATACATGGGTCCGCACTTTGCACACGTGACAGCGAGTGACGGCCCAGTGGGCCGGAGAGGAGTGCGCTGGCCGGATGAGGGGGGCGGCGCGCCAGGAATATGAGAGGCCAACACTTCGAGGAGGGGTAGGAATGGCGATCAGACCGAACGAAGGTGAGCGAGGCTTCGGCGCCGACCGGGAGCGGCAGCGGGAAGTCTCCAACGAGGGGAGCCGCTCAGCACGCGGCGCCAGCGACGAGTCAGCGCGCAGCGATGGGGCGTCGGAGTCGGGGTCCGCGCGTGGGCGCAGCAATCGAGGCTTCGCCTCGATGGACCGCAGCAAGCAGCGCGAGATCGCCAGCAAGGGCGGTCGTGCGGCGCACCAGAAGGGGACAGCGCACGAATTCGACTCGAGCGAGGCCCGCGCCGCCGGCCGAAAGGGCGGCGTCACGGTGAGCAAGAATCGGGAGCACATGGCCGCGATCGGGCGGCGTGGTGGCGAAGCGCGCGGGGCAAACCGCGCGGCACGGCTGCAACAGAACGGCGAGGCCGGCGCGAACGGCCTGAGCGCGCCCTCAGCCAATGGCGGCTCGGCGCGCTTCCAGGGGGATCGCGAGGTCGGCCTCAGTGCGGGCAACCAGCCGGCCGCGAACGGCGGCGGGCAGGGCACGGCGCGCCAGAGCGGAAACTCGCTCGGCGGCGAACGCGGCACGGGCGCCCCGGCCGAACGGAACATCGAGCGGCCATAGCCTCGATCCAGGCCGCGAACGCTGGTTCGCGGGCTGGTTCGTCGGTGCGCCGAGCGGCACACCCCCCTTCCGGCGGGGTGTGCCGCTCTGCATTTCCGCCTCCACAGGTCGCGGCGTGAGCTGCGGCAACAAAGATCAGCATCCATTCCCTCAATCATGATTGCCTTCCTGCTCGCTCTCACCATCACATCCGCCGACACCGTTCCCTTCACCGGTGGCGCGCAGGATCCCGCGTTCGCCCCCGACGGTCGGCTCGCGCTCGCGGTGCGTGGCGACATCTGGGTGCGGAGCACGGCGACGAACGGGGCGCGCTGGACTCGCATCACGAGTGGCGCGCCGTGGGACCGTGGTCCCGCCTGGAGCGCCGATGGTGCTCAACTGCTCTTTGCCTCGACGAGCGGCCGCGCCTCGCGCCTCTGGCGGGTGCACTTCGGTTCCGCTGGGGAGAGCGGCGTGCCGGAGCGAGTCACGGCATCGGACGAGAGCGAGTCCGAGCCGGCGATCGCCCGCGACGGCACGATCGCATTCGTGCGCGGTCGCGGCTCCTTGTCGCGAATCTGGCTTCTACAGGTGAACGGTACCGAGCGACGACTCACGAAGAGTGACAACGGTGCCGAGCGTTGGCCCGCGTGGTCGCCGGACGGCGTCGTGATCGCCTACAGCGTGGCACGCGAGGATCGAACGCGGCTTCGCCTCCACTGGATCGCGGGAGATTCGTCGCGCGCGGTCGTCGACGACCGGGACGCGGAGCACGCCGCCTGGTCGCCCGACGGTGCGCGCATCGCCTTTGCCACGCGCTCGGCGCGCGCTGGCGTGTGGATGACGACCCCCGATGCGCGCTATGTGAACCTTGTGAGCGGGCGCCGCGCCGCGCCGGCCTGGGCGCCCGATGGCCGCTCGCTCGCCCTCGTGGATCTTCCTCCCGCTGACGTCGGATACAATGGTGATCCGGACCGTGTCGGCGACCGCGACGCGCGCGACCAGTTCGACGAGGACGGCCACCTCTGGCTCGTTGATGCCCCCGCACCTCCCGACGGTGGTCTCGTCGCCGCGGCCCTCGCCGCCCCTGACCGCGCAGCACGAAATCGCGACGCGCTCGTGGCGACGTGGGGCACCACCGACTCTCTCTACTACTCGACCGCGCCGGCCAAGCGCGCAGCGTGGCGCGCCTTGCGCGACCGGTTCGAGCCTCGCGTGCTCGCCGCGCGCAGTGACGACGAGCTTCGACAGGCGCTGTTCGAGTTGCTGCGCGAGCGGCCCACCGCCGGCCACCCCGCCTCCGGGCGCGCCGCCGTGTCGAGCGCACATCCAGTGGCGACCGCTGCTGGCCTGGAGATTCTGCGTCGCGGTGGCAATGCGGTGGACGCCGCGGTCGCAGTCTCCTTTGCCCTCGGGGTGGTCGAGCCCGACGCGAGTGGCATCGGCGGCTATGGTCAGCTGCTCGTCCGCCTGCATGGGATGGAGCATCCGGTGGTCGTGGAGTTCATGACGCGCACGCCGGAGGAAGCCACCCTCGCCAATGGCGCTCTGCAACGTCGTGGCGCGTACCCGGCTGACGGGCCGGTGCTCGTGAACGTGCCCGGCACGGCGGCGGGCATGGAGCTGGCGTGGAAGCGCTATGGCAGCGGCAGGATAAAATGGGCGGAGCTGCTCGCGCCGGCGATCCGCGCGGCGGAGCAGGGGTACGTCGTGAGCGAGGGTTTGGCGACGACGCTGTCGACCGAGCGGGAACACTTCCTCAAGTATCCGGGAAGTCGCGCGCTGTTCTTCCCGTCAGGGGCCGCGCGGCGCGCCGGCGACACGCTGCGTAATCCCGACCTCGCGCGGACACTTCGCGCGATCGCCGACAGCGGCGCGGCAGCACTCTATACCGGCGACGTCGGGCGTCGGATGGTGGCCGATCTGCGCGGCCGCGGCAACGCGATGCGCACCGCCGACCTCGCGCGCTATTTCGCCGTGGAGCGCGAGCCGGTGAGCGGAACCTACCGGGGCTACACCGTCTACTCCAGCGCTCCTCCGGTGTCGGGCGGTCCCTCGCTCGTGGCGCAGCTCAACATGCTCGAGCTGCACGCACCGGCGCGCCGCTATACCGAAGACGCGCCAACCCTCCACGCCATGATCGAGGCATGGAAGCTCATGCCCTCGACGCGCGGACGGATCGCGGACCCCGGACTCTGGCCGATCCATCTCGATGCCTTCCTCGCCAAAGATTCGGCACGCGCGCGCTGGCGGTGCTTCAGCCCGACACGTGCCCTCACCCCGGATGACGTCCGCGGCGACACGCTCCCCTGCGCCGTTACGGCACGACCTGCGTCTGGCAAAGACGCGTCGGCCGCGCACGATGCGTTGGCCTCGTACGATGCGCGTGACGGGCTCGATGGTGCCGACTCGATCGATGCGCACGACGATGCCGACGAGTGCGCCGTCCACGCTGCCGGAGCCGCCAGCCCTTGCCACCGCTCCGGCACGACTTCCTTCGCCGTCGCCGACGTCAACGGCGATGTCGTATCCGCGACCCAGACCCTCGGCACCTGGGGTGGAAACTTCTACGTCTCGCCTGGACTTGGCTTTCTCTATAACGACAAGCTCACCTCCTACGGCACCGATCCCGACGAGTACGGGGCGCGCCTCGCCAACGCCCGTCATGGGAGTACGCTCGCGCCGACCATCGTCTTCCACGGTGAGGGTGCGGCCCGGCGTCCCGTCCTCGCCGTCGGTGCTGCCGGGAACGCGTGGATCACCTCCGCCGTGTATTCGGTCGTGACCGGCGTGCTCGACGCCGGCCTCGACGCCCAGCACGCGATCGAGCTGCCGAGATTCCTGCCCGGGCAGCAGCGCGGCGACGCACGCCGGGAGTACGTGGTGCAGGTGGAGGACGGCTTCTCGCCCGCTGTCATGCAGCGGCTGCGGCTGCTTGGCCATCACCTCCAGCGGATCTCGCTCATGGGCGAGTTGCGGATGGGGTACGCCGCAGCCATCACCCTCGACGCGCGCAGCGCGACTGCGGCAGCGGATCCGCGGCGCGCCGGAGAAGCGGGCGCGATCGGATGCGACAGCGACCGCGGCACCGGATGCCGAGCGGCCCCGTGACCGACGGCTATATCGGCGCGCCCGCTCCGTCGACGATGGATCGCCAACGCCGTTCGTCGATGTTGCCACCGCTCACGACCACGACGACCGGCCCATGCAGCGGCACCACGCGCCGCTCGAGCAGCGCGGCCACGCCCACCGCGCCGGAGCCTTCCACACGGGCGTCGTGCGCATGTGCCATCCAGGCGATCGCACCGGCGATGTCGGCTTCCGTCACCGTCACGATGTCGTCGAGCGCAGCGCGGCCGATCGCGTAGCCCTCATCGTCGATCTGGCCAGCGAGTCCGTCCGCCAGGGTCGGTGGAACCGGCACCTCGACCCGACGACCCGCCGCGAGAGACGCGGCCATCGCGTTGGTCCGCTCGCTCTGAGCGCCCACGATGCGCACCCTCGGCGCGACCGTCAGTGCCAGCGCCGCGATGCCGCCTACGAGGCCACCGCCCCCTACGGGCACGACGAGCGTGCGAACGTCCGGACGCTCCTCCAGAATCTCCAGCGCTACCGTACCCTGTCCGGCGAGCAGCGCAGCGCCAGCGCACGGATTCACGAAGGTCTGCCCACGCTCGGCCGCGAACGTCTCGGCGAGATGGTGCGCCGTATCGTAGTCCGGTTGGGACTCATCCACCTCGGCGCCGAGGGCGATGATGCCCTCACGCTTCACGGCGGGAGCGGTGGCCGGCACGAAGATCGTGGCGCGTATTCCCAGGGCGCGCGCTGCGTACGCGAGTCCCAACCCGTGATTGCCAGCCGACGAGGCAACGACCCCGCGCTCGCGCGCCTGCGCGGAGAGGGTGGCGAGCACGTTGTAGGCACCGCGCAGCTTGAACGATCCCGTTCGCTGCCGGTCCTCGCGCGTGAGGAGCACTTCGGTGCCGGCGCGCGCCGAGAGCGCGTCCGACCGCACGAGCGGCGTGCGCTCGACGACGCCGTGGAGCCGGTGCGCGGCGGCGAGCACGTCCAGGGGTGATGGAAGCATCCACCAAAGATGCGCCCGCTGTCGCCCTCAGGCCATCACTGGCTC
>JBBQYZ010000233.1:0-5723 GCA_038208205.1 Gemmatimonadales bacterium
TGATAAGTCTTGTCGGGGTCCGGCTTGCGGACAGACTGCGGGTAGGAATTGGTCCGCGGTGCGGACCCTACGAAGTTCATCTCGATGGAGAAGTAACATGCAGCCAGCCAAGAACACGATTTGCCTTTGGTACGATGGCGACGCCGAAGACGCCGCACGCTTTTACGCGAAGACCTTTCCCGATTCGTTCGTCGGCGCGGTGCATCGCGCACCGGGCGACTTTCCGTCGGGGAAGAGAGGGGACGTGTTGACCGTCGAGTTTACCGTGATGGGCATTCCGTGCCTCGGGCTCAACGGTGGACCAGTGTTCAAGCACAACGAAGCGTTCTCGTTTCAGGTCGCCACCACTGACCAGGCCGAAACGGATCGCTACTGGAACGCGATCGTCGGCAACGGCGGCCAGGAAAGCGACTGCGGCTGGTGCAAGGACAGATGGGGATTGTCCTGGCAGATCACGCCGATCGCCCTGACGACAGCGATCACCGATCCCGATCCCGCTGCCGCCAGGCGCGCGTTCGATGCGATGATGGAGATGCAGAAGATCGACATCGCTACAATCGAGGTAGCGCGCCGCGGTTGAGGTTGCATATGCGACGCATGCGACCTGATCGCCAGCGTCCCCGAACGTTGGGCGGCTGACCTTCATTCTGCTTCGAGGGAGGACCGCCGGTGCCCGCGCCGCGCACTTCCCCCCAAGGACGCGTTGCCTAGGCCGCCCCTCCGGCACGCGCCGTGCGCTCAGGGACCCTGTCCCCATTCAATGGAGCCTGACGATGGCACAAGCGAACGAGACGGCGATCTCCGTCCTCAACGACCTGATCGAGACCTGTGAAGACGGAGTAAATGGATTCCGGACGGCGGCGGCCGCCGTGAAGAACACCGAGACGAAGGCGCTGTTCACCTCACGAATCCAGGTGATCCAGCGCGCCGAGGCCGAGCTGAGAGCCGAAGTGCAGCGACTCGGAGGCAAGCCGGCGACGAGCGGCACCGTGGCGGCGAAGATCCATCGCGGATGGATCGACCTGAAGGCGGCCGTCACGGGCAAGGACGACGCGGCGATCATCACGGAGTGCGAGCGCGGCGAGCAGGTGGCGGTCAAGAACTACGAGGAGGCGCTCGAGAAGGACCTGCCGTCCGATGTGCGGACGCTGGTGTCGCGGCAGCACCAGGGAACCGTGCAGAACCTCGAGCGCATCCACGCGCTGGGCCGCGCCAAGGGCGCCAGCACGCCGACGATCGCTCCCAAGCCCGACGCGCCGAACCGGATGTGACGGGGGACGAAGCGCGCACGAGGTGCGCGCTTCGTATTCCTGTCGTTCCGGCGAGGCGTTGGGTGTCCGCGCGATGCACGGCGGCGCGACGCTCCCTATTCTGACTCATGAGCTCGGGACGGTCGCGCCGGGCTTTCTTGCCGACCTGGTGGCCGTGGACGGGGATCCGTCCACCGACATCCGCGCGGTGACCGAGCATGTGCGATGGGTGATGAAGGGAGGTGCGGTGGTGGTGGCACTGCAGCACTTCACCTCTTCGTTGTCATCGGAGAAGCAGGCGGTCGGTTTCGCATTGTTGGGGACCCGCCTCCTGACACCGAATTCCCCAGCACGTTGCAGCACAGCACCGTGACGAAGATGAACGCGCCGGGAAAGATCCCGAGCCACGGTTCGCTGCTCATGGTCGTCTGGGCCTGATACAGCATGTTCCCCCAGCTCGCCGTCGGGGGCTGCACTCCCACGCCGAAGAAGCTCAGCGCGCTCTCGAGCAGGATTCCCCGCCCCATCGCGAGCGTGAGCGCCACGGTGGCGGTCGGGACCACCCCCGGCAGCACGTGACGAAGCAGGATGCGCGGCGAATGCGCTCCTGCCGCCCGCGCCGCGGTCACGAAATCGCGCGCGGCGATGGACTGGACGTCGGCGCGCACCACGCGCGCCGTCTCCATCCATCCAACCGCCCCCACGAGCGCGATCAACAGCACGACCCCAGGATCGAGGACCGCGGCGGAGATCATCAGGAGCGGCAGCGTCGGAATGGAGAGCATCGCATCGGTGCAGCGCATCAGCACCGCGTCGAGCCACCCGCCGGCGTAGCCGGCCATGGCGCCGACGGTCACACCGATCGCCGCACTCAACACGGCCGAGACCATGCCGATCGCCAGCGAGATCCGCGCGCCGTACAGGATGCGCGTGAACAGGTCGCGCCCGAGCTCGTCGGTGCCGAACAGATGATGCGCCGATGGTGCGGCCCGCCGCTGCGCGAGATCGAGCGCGTCGTACCCGTAGGGCGCCGCGACGTCAGCCAGCACCGCGGCCAGCACGAGTAGCACGACGAGTGCGGCCGCCACCCGCGCCGCGCGCGGCCAGCGCGTACCATGGCCACTCACACCGAGCGCCGCGTCCGCGGATCCAGCGCGTACACCACCACGTCGGACACCACGCCGAGCAGGGCGACCGCGGCTGAGCCGCACATCAGGAATGCCATCAGGACTGTGTAGTCGCGCCTGGCGAGCGACTCGGTGAACAGGCTTCCCACTCCCGGCCACGCGAAGACGCTCTCGGTGACCACCGCGCCGGACGCCATGATCGAGGCATCGAGCAGGACCACCGTCACGAACGGCAGGAGCGCGTATCGCAGCGCGTGGCGCGCCACCAGCCGACGCTCCGTCACCCCGCGCGCCCGCGCGCCCACGATGAACTGCTCGGCAAGGGCGCCACGCATCGAGCTGCGCAGGTAGCGCGACCAACCGGCCGCGTGCGCCGCCGCCAGCACGACGACGGGCAGCACCAGATGCGCCACGCGGTCGGCGATACCATCGCCCGAGAACGACGCGCGCCCCGACGACGGAAGCCAGCCGAGCGTGCTCGCGAACACCAGCTGCAGCACGAGGCCGAACCAGAACACCGGCAGCGAGATGAACGCCACGGTGCCAACTGTCGCGGCGCGGTCGACCCCTCGCCGCACCGACGCGGTGACGCCGACCGCGAGCGAGACGACGACGCCGAGGAGGGAGGAGATGCCCACGAGCTGCAGCGTGGCCGGCACGCGCTCGAGCAGGCGGACCGTCACTGGACGGCCGTCGGCGTAGCTGTATCCCCACTCGCCGCGCACGAAGGCGCCCGCCCAGCTGAGGTACTGCTCGGCAAGTGGTCGGTCGAGCCCCATCTGCCGGCGCAGCCGCTCGATGTCCTGCGGCCGCACGTTCGGGTTGTCGAGATAGAGGGCGAGCGGTCCGCCCGGCGCGGCGTGGATCAGGACGAACACCAGCAGCGACACGACGACGAGCAGCGGCACCGTCTGCGCGAGCCGCCGCAGCAGGAAGGTCAGCATCGGCGGCGTGCGGTCACTGCATGGTCCATTGGTACACGTTCCAGAACGGTCCGGCGTTGCTCGGATTGCCCGTGAAGTTCCGCAGCGCCGCCGGCACGGCGTCGATCTTGGAGGTGTTATAGAGGAACAGCTCCGGTACGAGTTGACCGACGCGCCGCTGCGCGGCGCGCAGCAGCTCGCGACGCCTGGCCTGGTCCACCATCCGATCGGACTCGTAGAGGAGCCTGGTCAACGCGGCATCGTTCAGGTAGTCGATGTTGCGGCCGGCCGGCGGGATCTTGTCCGCCGCGAAGAAGGTGGTGATCTCCGGATCGGCTCCCGACTGCCACCAGTGCAGCATGGCGTCGAACTCGCCGCTGAACCACACCGGACTGATGGCCGTGCCGTCGATCAGCTTGACCTGCATCACCACGCCGACGTCGGCCAGTTGGCGCTGAATCGCCTGCGCGACGTTCTCGCGGATGGTGAACCCCGCCTGCGTGATCATGGTGAACGCCAGCGGCCGGCCGTCCTTGGCGCGCGTGCCATCGGGGCCCCGCGTCCAGCCGGCCGAGTCGAGCAGGGCGTTGGACCGTGCGGTGTCGAACGGGTAGGTGGCGACGTCGGGCTCGTACGCCCACGACAGCGGCTGGATGGGACCATTCACCGTCTTGACCAGCCCGTCCAGGATCGTGCCGACGATCGTTTCCCGGTCGATGGCGTGCGCCAGCGCCTGCCGCACGCGCACGTCGGCGAAGGGAGGGAAGTGTCGCTCGTTCAGCGTCACGTGCTCATAGCCATTGCCCAGCACCTGGTTGAGGCGGATGGCCGGCAGCCCTCTGAGCTCGCGCACCTTGTCCCACGGGACGAGCGCGACGAGATGGACCTCGCCGCTCTTGAGCTGATTGATGCGCGTGGTGGCGTTGGTGACGAAGCGGAACAGGATCTTGCCGATCTTCGGATACTCGTCGCCACGCCAGTAGTGCGGCACCCGCTCCAGCAGCACGTACTCTCCCGTCTTCCACTCGGCGACGCGATACGGGCCGGTGCCCATCGGGCTCCGGTTGTAGTCTCCCGCCTTGTCGATGCTGCGTCCCTCGAGCAGATGCTTGGGCAGCGTACCGCGGAGGAACTGCAGCGCATACGGCGCGTACGGCTCGCGGTAGTGAACCACCGCCGTGAGCGAGTCCGGCGTGTCGACAGAGGTGATGCGATCGAAGCCGTCGGTGCTCTCCGGCCTCCAGTCCCCCTTGATCATCGCGTCGGCGGTGAACTTCACGTCGGCGGAGCTGTGCGGATGGCCGTCGTGCCATCTGACCCCGGGCCGCAGCTTCCAGGTGACGTCCATCCCGCCGTCGGGCCGCAGCACCACGCCGCCATTGGCGCGGGTGGGCACCTCCGCAGCCAGCACGGGAACGACGTTCATCCGCTCATCGGTCGTGACCAGTCCCTCGATGACACAGGTCTGGATGTCCTCGAGGATGTGCGTCGCGTACCGGTTCATCGTGTCCGGCTCGCGGTCGTAGCCGACGATCAGCAGCTCGTTGGTGGGACCGGGAGCCTGCCGCGTGCAGGCCAGGCACAGCGCGACGAGGGCGATGGTCAGCCGCTTCATGCGTCCTCTCCACTCATCATCCGCGCGACCAGCGGCACGGGTATCGAGCCGTGGCCGAGCAGCTCGTCGTGGAACTGCCGGAGCGAGAAGGCGCTGCCCTGGGCCGCGCGGCGACGCTCGCGGAGATCGAGGATCCCCTGCGTGCCGATCCAGTACATCACCGCGGTGCCGGGAAACATCGAGCACTTGATGGTTTCGGCCCGTGCGGCGTTGGGGTCCATTCCGGTGCGGTCGACGAACAGCGCGACCGCGTCGCCGAACGACAGCTCGCCGGCGTGGAACGACAGATCGACCACCGCGCGCGCGAGCATCCGCACTCGACCATGCTGCTCGGCGACCAGCTCCAACGGCGAGAGTCCTCCCAGCTCTCCCATCAGCCCCGTGGCATAGCACGCCCACCCCTCGGCCATCGACCCGCCGCAGAACATGGCGATCCGGTTGGCGCAGTCCACGGCCGCGAGCTTCCCCACGCGGGACGGCGCGCGGTGATACGCATGCCAGTTCTGCACGTGATGCCCCACGCCGCCATGGTGCAGCACGTGATTGAGCCGGATGACGCTGCGGTTCCACGACCTGAGGTGCGGCTCCGAATCGCCGTCGGGGAGCGGCGTGACCACGTACGTGTGGCAGAGGTACGGGTCGAAGGGTGCAGGCGAGCGGTAGTACAAGTAATACAGGTGCGGCGCCGCCTCACGCGTGAAGGCCGGGATCTCCTGGTAGGTGATCGGCCAGTCCGGCCAGGTGACGACGTCCGCCGCCACGATCGTGCCTCGGCACGCGAGCCACTCCTGCCAGAATGCCTCCAGAT
>JBBQYZ010000234.1:0-5697 GCA_038208205.1 Gemmatimonadales bacterium
GGCGAGGGCTTCGACCCCGGTGACCCGTCCCGAGCTGACGCTCACCGTCGGCTGGTAGTGCACCTCGATCTCGCCCCGTTCGAGAGCGACTCGCAGGTCTGTTTCCAGGTCGAGCTTGCGCTCGACCTCGCTCAGCATGTCTGGTTGGAACGTTCGAACGCTTCCCTTGCCATTGTCCTTGGCGACGTAGAGGGCGATGTCGGCTCGACGGATCGACTCGACGGGATCGTCGTCGGCAGTTGCGTGGGTGATGCCTCCGCTCGCGTGCAGGACCACAGCGCGCCCCGCGATCTCGAGCGGTTCGGCCACGTCGCGCGCGATGCGGAGGGCGGCGGCCTCCACGTCGGCGAGGGAGCTGTCGTCGTTGAGGACGATCGCGAACTCGTCGCCGCCGAGGCGGGCGACGAGGTCGCTGGGACGGACCGCCTGCTGCATGCGGCGCCCGATCTGGATCAAGGCGTCGTCGCCGGCGGCGTGGCCGAGGCCGTCGTTGATCGCCTTGAAGCCGTCGAGGTCGAACAGGACGAGCGTCCGGTGGGCCGGTCCCTCGGTCTGGAGGTGGCGGACGAGGTGCGCCCGGTTGGGTAGCCCGGTCAAGGCGTCGTGGAACGCCTGGTGCTCGAGGGACCCGAGGGTGTTCTGCAGGCGGTCAGCCATCGTGTTGAACGCGCCGCCCACGGCCTGGAACTCGCGGTCTCCGTCGACGTCGATGCGATGCTCGAGGTCGTCGATGCTGAACGAGTCGACGCCGTCGGTGAGCTGCCGGAGCGGACGGAATGCTGCGAGCAGTAGTCGACGGATGAGCAAGAGGTTGGTCGCGGTCGCGATCAGGCCGATGATCAGGGCCGCGGCGACGATGCGCCGGCCGGTTCCCGCTGCTGACGCCGTTTTCGCGGCGAGCTTCTCTCGGCTGATCTTGTCGAGCTCGGCGAGGTCGTCGGCCGCGAGCTCGAGATCGCGCTCGGCGTCAGCGATGGGCACGGCCCCCGCGACTGGGCCGAGTTCGAGGGCCTCGTGGGACGCGGCGAGCGCGCGTTGCCACGCCGAGGACACGTCGGCCGCCAGCGCCACCTCCTCGGGCTCGTCGAAACCGAGAGCCGAACTGAGGTTCTCGTCGATCCTGGCCGTCAGCAGCCGGAAGTCGCGCTCGTCGCCTGCTGCGCCAGTCGTCGCGAAGCGTGTGAGGCTGCGGTCGGCATTGTCGAGGTCCTGGTGCAGGGTTGCGATCGTCTGCAGCTCGTGGGTCAGTTCCTCGCCGACGCGATACTGCGACTGGGTCACTTGGAGCAGGCCGCCCATGAGGAGCACGGCGGCGGCCACGATCGGAAGCAGCATCGTCGTCAGCCCCACACGCACCCGGGACTCGAACGAGCGGGGGCGGGATCGCGGCCCGACAATGGTCATGTTCCGAACATCGTCCATAAAGCAGCCGAAACGTGAACGGATGAGTCCGGCCAGATGACGAACACGACGGCGGCAGCGAGGCCAGCGACCAGCGCCGCCACCCACCCCCCACGCCGGGCGAGGTCCAACAAAGACGATCGCCCGGACACGCGGGCCGTCACAGGGACCGTGTCGCTGCCCGGCAGACCCATCAACGAAGTCACAACACGATGATCGACCGTCCCACCTCGGCAGGAGATAGCGCGTTCGCGTCCTCTTGGTGCGCTCCAATCAAAGAGTTCGCGGGAGTTGATGCCGTTCCCGCCGCTCACATCCGGCCATTCCCCTCCACGGCCAAGGCGCTTCGATCCCCGTCGACACAAGCGACGCGGGCGATGCCGGACTCTGCGCCGACACCTCGCGTGCCGGATCGGCTCAGCACCATCGAGTACACCGACCCGCAGAGGCATCCGTGAAGCGGCCGCTCTGCGCTGGAGACTGCGCTGGCCCGTCGGGCAGTCAACAGGGGTACCCGATACCGCTCGGTCAACAGCGCCCGGCCGCATCACTGATATGGCGTTCGATGGCTCGGCGTGAAATCGCGGAGGCTTGCCCCCTAACGACGATGTGCAACACGCTCACGGCGCGACCGAACGGCGCATCGGGGTGCGCACCGGACTGACGGGGAGCCGCACATAATCGCGGGCCTGGCAGGGCGGCGTGCCGTCTCTGCGCGAGCGCGAACGTGCCGTTCCAGGGTGGCAGCGGCTGCGACAAGCTGTTGTTCATGGACGACGAGGTTGTCGAGCTTGACGTGCCGTGGCAGCCGGACTCCGTTGGTGCCGAGCCGATCCTGTACCAGGACGAGGGCAGAGCAACGCTGACCTACTACACGTCATCACTCGGCCCCAACGGCCCCGTCACCGTGTTGACGTTCAGCCCTTGCATGGTCACCAAGTTCGGTTACCCGAACGAGGACGGCCGCTTCGGCCATCCCGTTTGGAACCTCGACGGCGGGTTGTACGAAGTCACGAACTCATCGTGGCTGCGAGCGTTACAGGCACAAAACGCGGTCGGACACCCCGAGGCGGAACTGTGGTGGCCGAACAGTCCGTATGCCAAGGACGATCGGCCCGTCCGCCATTTCGTTGCGGCGTTCAAGGAGAGCACGTTCGAGTGTCTCGCGCAGTCAATGAGCGGCCGGATCGCGGGGAGTGAATCGCGCCTCAGGCCGCCGCCCTAGAACCGTCCGGGATGTGCCGTTCAAGTTCATGTCATCGCTTGTGTCGAGCGTCCCCAAACGGCACGGTATCGCTCGTCCACAGGGTGCCCCCGACCGCCGGCTGACGGATGCATCGCGAGCGACACCGATCGGGTCACGGTTGAGCAGGTAGCGCACGTACCCGGCATTTCCGGGTGGGTGCGTGGGCGCTCCAGAACGAATCCTCTTTGTGTCAAGAACTCGTTCCTGGGCGCGTTGAGGTCGCGCCCGCGGCGGAGCGCGATTGATGGGTCGTAGGGTGTCGTCCGGGTCCGGGGGTGACTTCTCCGAAGAGCCGGCTGTTGCAGGGCGCGAGGCCGGTCACGCTGGATCGGAGTCGTCCCTGCATTGTCCTCCCGGGCCCGCCCGATCGCGGTCGCCGACGTTTAGCTCGAGCGCTCGACCTCGGCTCAGGGCTTCAGCGTCGGTCGGCGAGGAGTCGTTGGTAGACGGCGTCGCTGATGCGACGCTTCAACGCTCGAAGCGCTTCCTTCTACGTCTTCCCCGCCGCTTGCTTGGCGAGGTAGTACACGCGTCCGGGTGTGTCGTGGCCGACCTGGGTGACGGCGGCCATGTGCAACGCGTGGTTGAGCTGACGGTCGCCGCGCGGGTTGAGCCGATGCCTCGCCTTGGGACCGGAGGACGCTTCGATCGGGGCGGTGCCGTTGTGGCGGGCGAAGTGCCCGCGGGTGGGGAACCGGCGTATGTCACCGGTGTGGCCGAGGATGATGGCGGCCCCGATCAAACCGATCCCGTGGATGTCTGTCACCGTCGTGGCCGACGCGTTCAGCGCTTGCGCCGTCCGTTTGCGGGTGTCGCTCCGGGCGCTGTCGAGCGAACGGGCCAAGACGAACCTGACTAGCGCAGCTCGGCTGCGTCCTCAGCTGGACTACGCCCTTCCGTGGCCGGCCGCCGCGTTCCACTCGGCCCCGAGCAGCCCAAGAATGACTTCGTCGGCGAATCCTCCATTGGCCCACGCCGAGCGGCGCAGGACGCCTTCCTGGGTGAAGCCGACGCGGGTGGCCGCCTGGATCATCGCCGTGTTGTCGGCGAGGGTCTCGAGCTGTAGGCGGTGGAGTCCGCGTACGGCGAACCCGTAGCCGCACAGCACGCGAAGAACGTCGGTGCCGAGCCCTCGGTTGCGGAACGCCGGTCGCAGCGAGATCCCGACGTGCGCGGTCCGGTTGTGGGTGTCGATGCCCCATAGCAGGGTCTCGCCGGCCAGTTCATCACTCGAAAGATCGACCACCGAGAAGCAGGCGGCTTCCTCACTGGGCTCGGCAACCGCGTACGGCGAAGCCGCGGAACCGGGGGCGATCGGACGCCAAGGGCGAGAATCGGCACGCGACCGGACGGCCACATCGTCATACAGCTCGGATTGCAGGATGGGAACGTCCGCCTCGTGCCGGGCCCGAAGCCCGACTCTGTTGCTGCGCAGCACTCCGTGTTCATACCTGCCGTGGCTCACGTCCGGCAACGTCGGTGGGCAGCGAATCGCGCAGCCCGCGCGAGCGCCCAGTCACACCATCAACGCCGAACGACGCGCCGCGACATTCGGGCGCGGATCTATCTTGATCGCCCGGCGGGTCGCCGACGAGCCGCTCGATGATGGCGACGACGTCATCGGCGGTGCAGTGTGCCGGCCCGGACCACACCGGCAGCGGGGCGGCGCCGTTGTGCCTGGCGACCGTGCGCTTTGCAGCCACCTACCCTGCGCGTCCGAGAAGCCGCAGCAGACTCCCTTGCGGACTGGCCGCTGGCAGATCGTCGGCTGGACCCGGCTCATAGAGGCCCACGGTTGAACGGAGTGGCTCAAGTCCCTCCAGCAGCCATGACACCACCCGCTCATCGAGTCGGTCGTCCGAATCGATCGCGCAAGCAAGGTCCCACGCGTGAACGGTCAGCTCGTTTACGCGCAGGACCCGGAGTTGGGCGGCCGTCATCGCGCCCGTCTTCGGGTGGCGAACGCTCGCTGCGAGGATGCCTGGCACGGAGAACGACTCGGTGACGCGAGCTAACCCGTCATCGAACGATCCGAGCGGATCCGAGCCCAACCAGTCGTGCTCACGCGTGCGACGAACCGCGTCGGCAGGCTCGCCGGCCAAGATCATGACGTATCGAAAGTTGCCGCCGACTACATGGTTGACCAGATCACGGACACTCCACTCGTCGCACGGGGTGGGGCGAGCCCAGTCGTCACTCGCAACTTCCACGAGACGCTGTCGAAACCCGCGGCCCGAGCGTTCGAGCGCTTCTGCGCCATTCATGATGGTCTCCCGGGTCCACGACGCGCTCCATGACTCTACGGACTTGCAGCTATGTGGGCTCGGCAGGATTGCTGACTCGCGACCGCGATGAACGCGCTCGTCCACCGACGACGGTCGAGGTGGGTGATCATCACGTGCGCCACAGGGAAGTCAGTCGGACAGGTTCCGAGCTTCGGCGTTGGCGCGCCTGCGGGCGAGATCCGCGTTGTCGAGGTCGATGCCGATGCCCATCGCACCCGGCGTCGCCTCGAGCAGCGGAGCGTGAACTCGCCCCAGCCACAACCGATGCCGAGCACGGTCGGCACTTGGTGTGGGAGGCGAGCGGCGGATCATTCGCACGGCAGGATCTTCTGAGAGCGGCCCGTGGAAGGTGAGCCGGGGTCATCCGGGGCGGCCCGTCGACGTCGTCCATCACACCGAATGGTGCTGCTCACACGCCAAACGCGCGCTCGATATCGCGATGACATCGAGTGAATCAGGGCTACCTATCGGCGCGTAGGGAGCGGCGACCTGTCACATCACGCGCGGCCCAAGACGTTGCGTCGGGTGTCACCGAACGCCGGTAGTGCCCACTTTCGCAAGGGATTTCAAACGCCACCCAGTCGACGAGGCTGGAAGCCAGAGCGCCGGGGACTGGGCTGCCAGCTAGTAGATGCTCGCGTAAATCACAGTGATGTGATCTGATGGTTGCATGCGATTATCTCCGTTGGTCCTGGATGCCGGTGAGCGTGCGGAGCTGGAGAGACGGGTGAGGGCGCGAACGTCCGAGGCGCGCGACGCACAGCG
>JBBQYZ010000235.1:0-5669 GCA_038208205.1 Gemmatimonadales bacterium
TGTCGGGTCACGCGGGGCTCTTCTCCACCGCGCGCGACCTGGCGGTGTTCGCGCAGTCGCTGCTCGGGGGCGGCACCTACGCCAAGGTGCGCGTGCTCACGCCGCAGACGATCGCGCGCTGGACGGCGCGGCAGACGCCGACGTCGAGCCGCGCCCTCGGCTGGGACACCCCGGCGCCGGCGTCGAGCGCGGGACGCTACTTCTCGCCGCGCAGCTTCGGCCACACCGGCTTTACCGGCACGTCGATCTGGATCGACCCGGAGCGCGGCCTGTTCGTGGTGCTGCTCATGAACCGCGTGAACTCGCGCGGTGAGGCGACGCGCCACGTGCAGCTGCGGCGCGACGTGGCCGACGCCGTGCAGCGCGCGGTGATCGACGCGCCGCTGGTGGATTGGGAGTCGCTGCGCTGAAAGAGAGTAAGTCGGTAGGTCGGTAGGTGGGATGGTGAGGAGGTCCGACCTACCGACCTACCGACCTACCGACCTGCAATGGTCTCAGTTCGTCGGCGCCGCGAACCTGACGCCCGGCATCCGCTCCATCATGTCGCGGAGCGCCGTGAACCGCGCGGCGAGCGGCACGAACTGTTGCACCGTGGCGTGGGCACCGATCCGCTCCACCGCGGACCACACGGTCGGGTCGCGCTCGGCGAGCGTCGCGGCGCAGTCGGCCACCAGCCACGCCGCCGCGTAGACGTCCTGCGCCTCCAGGCGCTCCACCGCCGTGCGGAAGCGGCTGATCGCCGCCTCGTGGCGGCCGGCATGGGCATCCAGATGGATCACGAGCGACTCCAGCAGCTCGCGGCCCTGGAACCACCAGTCGGTCCGTCCCGCGAAGGTCCGGTACGCCGCGTCGAGCGCCGCGTGCGCGCCGGTGACGTCGGCCAGGCGCAGCGCGGCGAGGCCGGCGCCGGAATGCGCGCCCACCGCGATGTCCTCGGCGCCGAGCTGGCCCGCCAGCGCCGCCGTCTCGATGTAGAGCCGGGCCGCCTCCTCGACGTCCCCGCGCTCGCGCTCCAGGTTGGCCAGGTTGTAGAGCGACGCCAGTCGGTGCGCGTTGTTGCGGAGCGTCGTGTAGAGCCGCAGCGCATCCTGCAGCGCGTCATGCGCCGCGTCGAAGTCGCCACCGCGCAGCCCGATCACGCCGAGGTTGACCGACGCGTTGGCCGCGACGTCGAGCGTCTGCGTCTCGCGCGCGATCGTCAGCGCGGCCCGGAACGCTTCCGCGCCCGCGAGGTCGTCGCGAGTCCGCATGCGGGCCACACCAAGGGTCAGGTAGGCGCGCGCCTCCATCACGCGGTCGCCACGGGCGTTGGCGCGCGCCACCAGCTTGAGCACGAGCTCCACGGCATCGGCCGGCCGCACGGTGAGCAGCGTCGTCCCCAGTCGGAACATCGCCTCGTCGGTCAGTGCCTCGTCCCCATTCTCCTCGGCAATCCGCTGCGCCTCCTCGGCGATCCGGATCGCCTCCTCCATCTCGCCCAGCCGCACGAGCGTCTGCACGAGGAGCGAGCGCGTCTGCACCACGTCGGAGCAGCTCCCGAGCCGCTCGGCGGTGGCCAGGAGGTCGCGGCACTCCTGCTCCGTATCGCGCGCACCCTGGCCCAGGCGCACGCGCGCCTGCAGGCGGCGCAGGAACACGGGCAGGGCGAGGGCTGGCTTGTTCTTGTACGTCGGCGACTCGAGGATCGCGTCGCATGAGCGCTCCACATCGGCCCAGCGGCCGGACTGCTCCGCCGCGCGCGCGATCTCGTCGTGCACCGCGGCGCGGTCCTCATCGTTGCCCGCGTGGTGCAGCGCGTGGCGCAGGAACTCCGCCGCCTCGTCGAGCGCGTACAGGGCGAGCGCACGGGCGGCGGCGCGCCGGCACCAGGTGTACGCCTTGACCGCATTGCTGCTCGCCGCGTAGTGCGAGGCGATCCTGTCCACCGCCTCGGGCATCCGCACCGCGAGCACGTCGGCCACCTGCTCGTGCTTGAGACGCTGGCGCGCCGGGCTCACCGAGCGCAGCACGGCATCGATCAGCAGCGCGTGAGCGAACTGGTAGGTGTCGTCGTCGTGCTCGCGCGCCGGCTCGAGCACCGAGGTCGCGAGGCCGGCGTCGATCGCGTCGAGCACCGCGTCCATCCCCACCCCGGCCACCTCCGTCAGGAGGGGGAGGGCGAACGTGCGCCCGATCGCCGCAGCGGTGACGAGGATCTTCATCGCTTCGGGCGACAGCCGCGACAGGCGGCGGCCCACCAGGTCGGTCATGCCGGCCGGCAGCGAGAGCCCGGTCGGGATCGTCCACGTCCACGTCGTGCCGGTGTACGAGAACACGCCCTCTTCGGCCATCGTGCGCAGCAGCTGCATCACGAGGAACGGGTTGCCCTCGGTGTGGCGCAGGATGTAGTCGAGCAGGTCGTCATCCAGCTCGGCGCGATGGAGCGCCCCCTGCAGCCACTCGCGCACCTCGGCCGCCGTCAGGCGCTCGATGCGCAGCTCGCGTACGCGCTCGTCGCGCGAGAGCCGCTGCCGTCGGTCGCGCACCGCGCCGTAGGCCGCCTCCTCGCTGCGGATGGTCAGGCAGAAGCAGATTCGTTCGGTGGTGAGCTGGGCCATCACGTACTCCAGCGCGTCCCAGCTCGCGGTGTCCGCCCAGTGCATGTCCTCGAGCACGATCGTCAGCGGCCGGGCCTCGCTCGCCCCGCGCAGATATGCCACCAACTCCTCGAGCAGGTGGTGTCCCTGGAGCGGGTCGAGGATTGCCGGTGCCGACGTCGTCGGAGTGTTGGAGCGCAGCGGGGCGACGAGACGGCTGAGCAGGGGCCAGGTGCGGCTCGGCGCGATCCCCAGCTCGTACACGCCCGCCAGCGCCTCCGCCCACACGCCGAATGGTGGGCGACTCTCGCTCTCCATCGCGCGCCCCGTGACCATCACCGCGCCGCGCAGGCGCACTTCGGGCAATAGCTGCCGCACGAGCGTCGACTTGCCGACGCCCGCCTCGCCGATCACCAGCCGGGCCTGGGGCGACCCGTGCGCGCTGTGGTCGAGCGCGGTCACCAGCGAGCGCAGCTCGGTGGAGCGGCCGACGAACCGGTTGAGCACCAGCTGCGGCGCGCCCTCGCCCTGCGAGCCGGCAAGCACGACCTTGTCGCGGCCTTCACGCTTGGCTTCGAACAGCGCGCGGTCGGCTGCCGAGAACATCGCCTCGAAGGTCTCGCCGTGCTGCGGCGCCGTCGCCACGCCGATCGACAGCGTCACGCTCATCGTGCGCTCCGGCGTGTCGCGCAGCGGGATCAGCATCTCCCCCGTCTTGCGGCGGATCTCCTCCGCCACCGCTCGCCCGCCGTCGGCGTCGAGCCCGGGAAGCAGGACCACGAACTCGTCGCCCGCGTAGCGGCCCACGTACTGGCCCGGCCGGAGCTGCTCGCGCACCACTCCGACCACGAGGCGGAGCGCATCGTCGCCCGCGAGATGGCCGTAGGTGTCGTTCACGTTCTTGAACTGGTCGACGTCCACCACGAGCAGCGTCACCGGCGCACTGGTGCGGCGGCGCTCCGCCAGCACGGCGCTGATGACGTTGGTGAAGGCACGCCGCACCAGCGCGCCGGTGAGGTCGTCCTCCTCGGACACCATCACGGCGCCATTCTTTCCCGAGCGCCGCGTGGGCAGCGCCCGCTGCGCCGCGGCAGGGGCGTTCACCGTTCCGCGGCGCACCATCTCCTCGAACTTCACGAACAGCTGCGGATCGAACTGCTTGCCGACCTCGCGGCGCATGATCTCGATCGCCTCGAGCTGCGAGAACGCGCGCTTGTAGCTGCGCTCGGTCGTCAGCGCGTCGTAGACGTCGGCCACGCAGAGGATGCGCGCCGGCAGCGGGATGTCCTCCCCCGCCAGCCCGTCCGGATAGCCCTTGCCGTCCCACCGCTCGTGGTGGCTGCGCACCATCGGGGAGACGTCCCAGGGAAACTGCACGTCGGCCAGCATCTGTTCGCCCGCCTCGGGGTGCTTGCGCACCAGCGCCCACTCCTCGTCGGTGAGCTTGCCCGGCTTGTTGAGCACCTCGGCTGGCACGATCAGCTTGCCCACATCGTGCAGCAGCGCGCCGATGCGGAACCAGAACAGCGAGGTCTCGTCGAGTCCCGCCTTGGCGGCGAGCGCACCCGACAGGTCGGCCACCCGCTCGCAGTGACCCTGCGTGTGAATGTCCTTGGATTCGATCGACTCGCCCCACTTGCGCACGACGTCGAGGAAGTCGCCCTCGAGCCGCGCCATCCGGCGACCCACGTCCGCCAGCTCGTGGCGCGCGCGAAGCTGCGTGAAGCAGGCGTGCGCCCGGTTGAGCGCCTGCAGCGTCTCGCGGTTGCGGCCGAGGCGTCCGTAGAGCTCCGCCAGCTCGCGGCTGGCGTCGCCCTCGAGAGCCAGGTCGTTGGCCGCCGCCGCCATGCGCCGCGCGTCCGTGAGGTGCTGCTCGGCTGCAGACAGGTCGCCCGTCTCGCGCGCGATGATGCCGTAGACTTTCTGCGCCTCGCCGTTGGCGCGCGCGTCGTCGAGGTGCTCGGCGAGCGCCATCGCGCGGTCGCAGCGGCGCTTGGCCTCGGCGAAGTCGCGCTTCTCGATCTGCAGCGCGGCCGAATTCACCTCGAGCTGGATGCGCGTCGAGAGGCCCCCGAGCGCGTTGGCGATCGTGAGGGCCTCGGTGAACGCTTCATCGGCTGCGTCGTGGCGGCCGAGTGCCATGTTCGCCATCCCCAGGTTGTTGAGGGCGACGAGGATGTTGTCGAGCAGCGAGTAAAGACGGCCGTGGGCCAGTGCTTCCTGGTAGTAGCGGAGGGCCTCGCGGAAGTCGCCGCGGATGCTGGCGAGCGTCCCGAGGTTCGTCATCACGTCGACCTGGAGCCGCGGGTCCGTGGTGCTGGTGCCGCGGTCGAGGGCCTCGTGGAACAGCTGCTCGGCGTGATCCAGATCTCCCTGTCGCCAACGCACCGCCGCCAGCACGTTGAGAGCGTGACCGAGGGCGTTGCGCTCGTCGCCCAGCTCGGCCGTCGCGACTGCTGCGACCGCGCAGTCCTCGGCCGCCGTGTAGTCGGCGTCGACCTCGTACGACCGGGCGATCCAGCGCAGTAGCATCGATGCGAGCGACGGCGATGGCGCGGCCATGCTGCGGAGCGCCTGCTCGTACAGCGCGCGGGCCTCGGCGCGGCGCCCGAGCTTGTCGAGCGCGCGCGCGTCTTCGATGACGGCGCGAGTCGACGGGTGTTCCGCTGGTGATTCCACCAGGCGCAGATGAACGGCGCGCGCGCTGCTGTCGGAAGTCGATGCCACGGTGGAACCCGGGATCGGAGGGAGGGCTGGTACGTTCGCAGTGCCCGGGCGGCACGCGGGGGGGTGCGGCCGCCGGGCACTGGCCGGCCCGCCGGGAGGCGAGCCGTCGAACCGTTCATCTACATGACGACCGAAGTCAGCTGGACGCCACGATGTAGCCTGAGCTGTCCGCCGGCGTCATCAGTGCGCCGAGCGTCACTGCGAGATCACGAGTCATGGTGGGGGCTCCCGTTACGGCGGTACACGTCCTCGTGTACTGCCCGTGTGAAGGATCAGTGAGTGGAGTGCGGTTACCAGCCGAGCAGGTCGCCGACGTCCCCGACCAGGTTCGTCACGACGTAACCGCTGAAGTGCTTGATCCGACGG
>JBBQYZ010000236.1:0-5665 GCA_038208205.1 Gemmatimonadales bacterium
GAAGAATGCGACGACGTACATTGCGCCCTTGTTCGCCATGAAGAACCCCGGCGCGGGCATCTGTCCGGAGCGGATGAGCGGGTGGATCGCCGACACCATCCCGAAGAACAGGCCGGCGCCGATCGCGTGGATGAGGGAGAAGGCCACGCCCACCAGCCACCCCGCCCGGTGCGTCACGTGCTCGAAGCCCCACGCATAGAGGAGCGCGATCAGCCCCGAGATGATCAGGTGCATGATGAAGCCGATGATCCAGGCCGAGCCACCCGGTGGCTGCACGACCATCGTGCCGAGCATCATGGAGAGGTTGACATCCATTCCCATGAACGTGCGCGCCATCCACATGACGATGGTCATCGCGACGCCGCCGATCATTCCGGCAACAAAGGCTTTCCGAGCGTTCATGGCGGTCTTCCCCCGATTTAGTGAACTCGATGGCGCCCTCGATCGACGACGCGCCCTCGCACATGCCCACGTGCATAGGGCGCGCCAGCGTGGTGCTCATTATGCGCACCAGTTGCGGGAATTAGGGAGAACTGGTGCAGTGTGAGTGGCCACGGCATGGCTTTGGCGCTTGCCTCCACGGTCAACGCGCACCCATGAGGCACGGACACCCACATGACTGACCGCCGAGATGAGATCGCCGACGTCATCCGCCAACGCGTCCTCAGCGGGCTGCATCTGGGCACGCTGTCGCCCGGCGCGCGCCTCCCGAGCACACGGGGCATCGCCGAGGAGTTCGGCGTCGCCCCTCGTACCGTCATGTCGGCCTACCGACGATTGGAGGCCGAAGGACTCGTGGAGCTGCGCGAGCGCTCGGGGATCTACGTCGCGGCCGGGAGTGCAGGCGGAGCCGCGATGCTCTCGCAACTCTCCGGATGGGTTGTCGAAGTGCTCCTCGATGCGCGGGATCGCGAGATTCCGCCGGTCGCGCTGGCCGAGCGCATCCGACGCTGCTTGCAGACCCTCCGACTCCGCGCGGTGTGCGTGGCCGGCAACGCCGATCAGAGCGAACAGATCTGCCACGAGCTGCGCGGCGACTATGGCATCGATTCTGAGGGTCTCGACGCCCGCCACATCGTAGCACCGGATGCCGAGAGCGAGCACGCCCTCGCACAGGCCGACCTGCTCGTGAGCACCGCCGTCTATGCCACGCAGGTGCAGCACCTGGCGCGGCGACTGGGCAAGCCTGCCATCACCGTTGCCCTTCGTCCCGAGCTGATGAGCGAGTTCACGCGCCAGCTCGCCCAAGGGCCGGTCTACATGGTCGCGAGTGACCCGCGCTTCCGCGACGCCATGCGCGTCGTCTTCGATCCCGGTGGCATCGGCGTCAACCTGCGCGTGGTCATACTCGGCGAGGACGAGGTGACGAGCATTCCGCCGCATGTACCGACCTACATCATGGGCCGCGCACACCGGCAGCTTGGCGACTCGGAGCTGGCGCGACGACTCGTACCGGTGCGGCGGGTCTTCTCGAGGGACATGGGGCGTGAGCTGCTGTCATTCATCGTCCGCGCGAACATCGCGGCGATGTCCGCCCGGGCGGGGGTGAACCCGTGAATCATCCGCACGCGTACCGGAACGGCGCCGTCGCCGGCGTGATCGCGGACACCATGATGTCGATGGCGATGATGACGTCGGCCTGCGAGGACGGCGCGCGCCAGCCTGTAGTCGCCGGAACGGGCCCGCATCCCGAGCTGTCGTCGCCCAGCACAACGCTCATCCCCACGGTCAACATTGCGTCGGCCGAGGAATGGCCGCGAGGCGCCACGCCGACCCCCGCACCGGGGATGTCAGTCGATGCGTTCGCCACGGGTCTCGACCATCCCCGCTGGCTCTACGTCCTCCCCAGTGGGGGCGTGCTCGTCGCCGAGTCGAACGCGCCACCGAAGCCCGAGGACAACAAGGGAAGGGGCGGTACTTCAAGCACTTCCAGAAGAAGGCCGGCGCCGCCGTACCGAGCGCCAACCGGATCTCGACGCTGCGGGAGGTCGACGGCGACGGCGCGTTCTACGGATGGCCGTACAGCTATTACGGCCATCACGTGGACGATCGTGCTGATTCCGCAACGGCCTGATTTGGTCGCGACGGCAGTTCCGCCCGATTAGCGGTGCTAAAGGCACACCGTCCGAGGGGCTCCGCTAGGCGCGCGAGCCGCGCTGCTCGTCAGGCGCGAGCGGACGGTCGGCCGGCTGGGTCGACGTCACGATCATCCGCGCGATCCCGGCCGGAGCCGGCGCGGGCCCGCTGCCAGCGGGCCATCCCTCGCGCTGCCGGCGGCGATCGCCGTCGCTCTCTTCCGTCTGGTCGTGGAACAGAATCTGTTGCGTCGGGAATGGCAGATCGATCCCCGCCTCGGTCAGCCGCACCTTGATCTGCGTGAGCACGGCACTCTGTGCCAGCAGGACGTCGCTCATCCGCGCGTCGCTCCACCACCGTGCGCGCAGCACGACGGTGGAGTTGGCGAGCGCCGTCACGATCACGTCCGCTGCTGGATCTGGCGAGACGCTCGATTCATCGCGCAGCACGCCGAGCATCACCTCCTTCGCGCGAGCGATGTCGTCGCCGTACCCGATGCCGACGTCGTACTGCATGCGCCGGCGAGGAAAGGCCGTGTTGACCGTGACCGGGTTGGTATAGAGGTCCCCGTTGGGAATGATCACCCTTCGGCCATCATAGGTCTTGATGAAGGTCGCGCGGGCCTCGATCTCCTCGACGGTGCCCTCGTACTGCTGGAAGATGATCTGGTCGCCGACGCGGAACGGCCGCGTGATCAGGATGAACAGACCGGCGACGAAATTCTGGAAGATGTCCTTGAAGGCGAAGCCGAGCGCGACGCCGCCGATGCCGAGGGTGCTGACGAGGTTTGCCGGCGTGAAGCTGGGAAAGGCCGCCGTGACCGCGATCAGCACGCCGAGCACGATGATGGCCGATTGCGCCAGCCGCCCGATCACCAACTCGAGCGCGTGCTGCTGATCGTCGTGCCGCCTGGCGACGCGCCGGGCCAGCCGCCGCACACTCCGCGCAATCGCCCAGAACACGCCCACGATCAGCAGCGCGAGCACGAGGCGCGGCAGCGAGGCGAGGAAGCCGTCGATCAGCGCCCGAATCGTCCGGACGGGTGCGGAGAGGTCGATACCCATGCGCTCGGCGAGAGTGGTGGAGACGATACGAAGCGCGACGCGACGGCGCTACGCGCGGCGCGTCGCGCGCTTCCGTTCCAGCAGCCGGCGAATCATTCGCTCCAGGCTTGCCGCCGCCGTCTCGAATGCGTCGAGCGGATCGTTCGCGGTCGACGACACCTGCGCCAGGCCATGACCGCTGACGCTCACGCGGATCGCGCACTCCCGAGCCGGTGCGCCGACGGGACCACTGATGTCCCGGAAGCGGACGGAGACGCCGGTGAGCCGGGTGGCGAACTTGCCCAGCAGCGTGGCCAGTCGTTGCGCGACGCGGTCGCGCATCGCGGCGTCGACGGGTACACCCTGTCCGCGCACGCGAAGCGGCGTGAACACCGCGGTCGTGCGACCGCGCAGCGACTTCTTTACCGCATTCGTCCGGCTGCCGAGGCCGGAGACGCCGGATGAACGGCTGACTCGTCGTGGGGTCACGGGGCGGAACCTATCGGCACGCATCTCGACCGGCCAGTGGACGGGCCGGTGAGGGCGAGGCACTCCGATCCGCCATCCTCGTGCTGGCGACTGGATCGAGCCGTAGCGTGCGGCGTCTCGCGCCCGCCGTCTTCCGAACCACCCGGGTCGAGTCGATATGCTGTCGCGCGCGTCTCACCGACGTGTCATGGACGTGATCGCGCTGGGCTCGCCGTTGGCGGAGGAGGCGCCTGAGCGATGGAAGCGGGGTTGTCGACAGATCGTCCGCGGGCGGCACGGGCTGCCTCGGACATGAACGCTCAGCGCGACGGAGCGCCGCAGGAGCCGATGGCGACACGAATGTCCAGCCGGTCAGCATTCTCGATCGTCATCCTTCCCGCGCGCGCGGCTGGCGTCTCACGGAGCGCGGCGACGACGGCGCGTGCCGGCGTGGACCGGCGTGCGCGTCCCCGAAGTGGGCCACGCACGCACGCGACGGCACTATCGCTGCCGGCGACGGCGGCCAGGATCGCGAGCGCCGAGTCGCGCCACGCCACCAGACGAAGGCGCGGCGCGGTGAGCGGCGTTTCCGGCAGCGCCACAGCGTGTACGGTCACCGGGGCCCGCAGCCGGTCGGCAACGGCCTGGCCGAGCAACGCCCCGCCGGCCGCCCCGAGTGCTGGCCCGACGTGCCGAATCGTCAGGAGGACGGAGTCGCGCCGAGGCACGGCGAGCTCCCAGCTCACGAGCGCCCCGCCCGCCGCCGGCCATACCTCGGAGAGCACCGCTCGAGCTTGCGAACGAAGCTCCTCCACCGGTGCCGCCGGCGGGGCCGGAACGGCCGAGGCGTGCGTCTGCGCCGATGCCTCCGCCAGTAGCGACCGCGCGTTCGGCACGGCGACGACGGTCACCGCGGGAATGACGCCGATGGCCTCGCCGAGACGGACGACGAGGAGGTCCTCCAGGGCCACCGCACGTGCTGTCGTCCCGATAATGAGCAGACGAAGGGTGAGGGTTCGTCGCTCCACCAACGTCTGCGTCTGCACCGCGCGCGGGCTCTCCTCGGTGAGGATGCGCCGAACCGCCTCGCGGGTCCGCACCTCCCAGGTGACCTCGTCCAGGGCCCGCTTCAGTGGAGTAAAGACCGCGGCGAGGAACAGGACCGGGATCAGCACTCGCATCGCCACGCCGTACCGGGAGCCGAACGCCTGCCGGAACTGGCGATGCAGGCGCGCGGTCACGCGGTCGGCGCCCGTTTCATCCTGATCGAGAAAGTCCAGTTCGAGCTTCGCGGCATCCACCTGATTGAAGCCGAGCAGGAGAAAGCTCAACGCCGTGAGCACCAGGATGGCCGAGAAGTTGGCGATGAACAGGAGGGCGGCACCGGTGGTGACCGTGACGGATCCGCTGCCAAGACCGAATCCGATTGCGCAGAGCGGCGGCACGAGGGCGATGCCGACCGCCGTCCCGGCCGCGGCCGCCGTGGTGTCCGACCCTGGGCGCACGGTCGTGTACGCGGCGGTGAGGGCACAGAACATCGCGACCAGCAGGTCGAGGATCGTTGGCGCCGCTCGGGCGCTCACCTCGGCCGTTATCTCGTGAAAGGGAACCGCCAGCGTGATCAGCGCCGCGGCCGAGATCGCGATCATGACACTCAGCGCCACGCGCAGCGAGGCCCGCATCACGAGCAGCAATGACCCGACGGCAAAGCCCATTCCCAGCTCCACCAGAGGACCCATCAGCGGCGACACGAGCATTGCCCCGATGACGACGGCGGTACTGTTCAGCACGAGGCCGAGCGTGGCGATCCCGATCGCCAACACGAGCTGGATCCAGTAACCCGGTGCGCGCCGCGCGTTGTTGGCCAGCATGCTCACGACGGTGCTGGATCGGCCTGCCTCGTCGACGTGAAGCGCGGACGCGGCGTTGTGCTGGATGCGCGCGACGAACATCCTCGCCACAGCGGCGCGGTTCAGCGGCACCACGGCGATCCCGACGGCCGAGCCGCACGGTGCGACGAGCCGCGTACGACGCAGGCGCCTGGCGCGCTCCCGCGCAGGGCGTGGTTCAAACCGACC
>JBBQYZ010000237.1:0-5658 GCA_038208205.1 Gemmatimonadales bacterium
CCGGGGTGTGGGCGATCGGCGGCTATTCGGGCACCGGCAACGTGATCGGCGCGGTGCTCGGCCGTGGCATCGCGCGCCACCTGATGTCCGACGACGACTCGCTCCTCCGTCCGTTCATGCGCGATGTCCCCGACTGACGCACGCCGCGTCCCGGCTGGCGTGGCGCGGGCCGGCCTGGGCCTGGCCGCGCGCGCGCTTCGCGTTCCCCTGCTCGGCAAGCTCGCCGGCGCGAACCTGATCATCGTCGCCGCGGCGCTGGTGAGCGTGGCGATCGAGCAGCGCATGCACCTGCCCGGGAGCGCGGTGTCGATCCTCGGCGGCGCGCTCGGGGTGAGTCTCGTGGTGAACCTCGCGCTCGTGTACGTCGCGCTGCGTCCGCTCGCCGACCTCGAGGCCGCCGCGGCGCTCGTGTCCGACGGCGACCTGGCCGCACGGGTGGCACCGAGCATCTTGGCCGACCGTGACATGGCGCGGGTTGGAGACACGCTCAACAAGCTGCTCGACCGGCTGACCGAGGATCAGGCGCGCGTGCGCCGGCTCGCCGCGCAGGTCATCAGCGCGCAGGACGAGGAGCGGGCCCGCGTCGCGCGCGAGCTGCACGACTCCACCGCGCAGATCCTCACGGCGATCATGCTGCAGCTCGGCGTCGCGGCGCGCGAGAGCAACTCGGCTCCGTTGAACGATCGCATTGCTACCCTGCGGGAGCTGGCCGCCGAGGCGCTCGAGGAGGTGCGATGCCTCTCGCACACCATGCACCCGC
Source organism: Gemmatimonadales bacterium (assembly GCA_038208205.1). Classification (GTDB taxonomy): domain Bacteria; phylum Gemmatimonadota; class Gemmatimonadetes; order Gemmatimonadales; family Gemmatimonadaceae; genus AG11. The sequence continues at coordinate 761 of JBBQYZ010000237.1, forward strand.
GCGTGCTCGATGATCTGGGCCTCGCCGCCGCGCTCGAGTGGCTGGCGCGGCAGACTGGAGCCCAGGAGCCACTCGACGTCCGCGTGGAGGTGGAGAGAGCGGGGCCCACCGTGCCCGCTCCACTCGCATCGGTACTGTATCGGGTGGCGCAGGAAGCGCTCCGCAACGCGGCGCGCCATGCCGACGCGCACCATGTGGTGGTGCGGCTGGGCCAGCGCGACGGGAGAGCGACGCTCGAGGTCGCCGACGACGGGCGGGGATTCGACGTCAGGACCGCGGAGGAACGCCGGCCAGGGATGGGACTGTTCAGCATGCGCGAGCGTGTCGCCCTCGTGAATGGTCGGCTCGACGTCACGAGCACGCCGGGGCGCGGCACGCGCGTCGTGGCGACGGTGCCACTGGCGAACTGAGAGAAGAGAGGAGCGATGACGATGATTCGAGTGGTGCTGGTGGACGATCACGCCATCGTGCGCACCGGGCTGAAAGCGGTGCTGGGCGCCGCGCCGGAGATCGAGGTGGTGGGCGAGGCGGCGGGCGGCATCGAGGCCCTGGCGCTGCTGGCACGCCTTCCCGCGAACGTGGTGGTGATGGACATCTCGATGGCGGAGGGCGACGGCATCATGGCCACGCGCGCGATCACGCGTGGCGAGTCGACGGCGGATACGCGGGTGCTCGTGCTGACGATGCACGCCGAGGAGGCGTATCTGTCGGCGGTGATGGACGCCGGCGCCAGTGGCTACCTGGTGAAGAGCGCCGCCGACCGCGAGCTGGTGGAGGCGGTGCGCGTGGTGGCACGTGGCGAGACCTACGTGCATCCGACCGCCGTGCGGCGGCGCGACGAGCGGGCCTTCGACCGCGCGCGGTTCGAACGACTCACCGACCGGGAGCGCGCCGTGATGAAGTTGATCGCGGAGGGGTACACGGCACCGGAGATCGGTGAGCAGCTGACGATCAGCCCGAAGACGGTGGACACCTACAAGCAGCGGATCAACGACAAGCTAGGGCTCGCGCATCGCGCGGATTATGTGAAGCTGGCGCTGAAGCTGGGGCTGTTGAGGACACCGGCGTGAGTGAGGGGTGGGGGGTGACCGCCACTGCACTTAACCCCCACCCCCCAAGCCCCCAAGCCCCACCCCCTTCCGGTATCGATACGGCGCCACCGCCTCGTCACTTTTCGCCGAGCTCGGGGACGGATCTCGTCTCATCGCGCCGTGGACGTCGCGCGTCTAGCGAATCGGTGCCCGGCGCGGAACCAGCAATTCGTGACAGAAATCCGCGATTTTGCGACAACATTGTACGAATGACGCATGCGTGACGCGCTGAGTTGACAAGGCGAGCCGTGCGGTGAAAGCTAGGCGCTCCGAATGGCGTGCATGGCACGAGCGCGCGCAACGCAGTCCGATGTCGGGCCGCGGCAACGCCACCGGAGACGTGCTCCCACCGCCGTGCCTCGATGGCTTCCGCCCGCGCCTCGTCCGCCTCTGACGCCCTCACCACCACCTTCTCCCAATACGGTCCGCCGGGCGTGCAGCCCCGCGCCACGGACCCGCGCTTCGTCGGCACGAGCCCGGCGTTGCGCCTCGCACTGCAGCAGCTCGAGCGTCTCGCGTTGTTCGACCACACGCACGTGCTGATCGAGGGCGAGTCCGGTACGGGCAAGAGCTTCGCGGCCCGCCACCTCCACCGCGCCTCGCCGCGTGCTGGGCGCGTCTTTCATCAAGTAGTGCTCTCCACGCTCGATGACAACCTCGCGGCATCCGACCTGTTCGGGCATCTCAGCGGCTCGTACACCGATGCGCGACACAGTCGGCCCGGGCACTGGGTGACGGCGAACGGGGGCACGCTCTTCCTCGATGAGATCGGCAAGGCATCATCCGCGGTGCAGCGCAAGCTGCTGCACGCGGTGGAGCACAATGAGGTGTGGGCAGTGGGCGCCGACCGCGGCGTGCGGCTCGACGTGCGACTCGTGGCGGCGACGAACATCCCACTCGTACAGCTGGTGAGCGATGGCAGCTTTCTGCCCGATCTCGCGGCGCGTCTGACGGCGTTTCGCGTGCGTCTGCCCTCGCTCGACGAGCGACGCGAGGACATTCCCGCGCTCGTGCAGCAGTTCATCGCGCTCCGGGCGTCGCGGTGCGGGCATCCGGAGCGGGCGCCTGCGATCGCGCCGGAGGTGCTGGAGGCATTGCAGCGGGCCGATTGGCCCAACAACCTGCGGCAACTCGACGCGGTGTTGCAGCGACTGCTGATCGAGTCAGCGGGCGAGAGCTGCGTGACGATGGCGCACTGCGTGGACGACCTGGCGTTCCTCCGCATCGCGCGACCGACGCCCACCGCGCGCCTTACCTCGGCGCGCGCGCGGGCGGCGGTGGAGGAGAGCGGGTCAGTGAGCGCGGCCGCGCGTCGCCTTGGCGTGTCGCGCTGGACGGTATACCGCTACCTGGACCGGGAGGCTGCGGCCGGGGTGCCCCCCATCTAGGGCGTGCGCTGGCCCCTGTTGGATGATCGTGCCGCGCCTGTCCACACCGACGGGCGCGGCGTCGTCACTTGCGACGACGGCGCAGTCGAGTCGCACGTGCGGCGCATGTCGCACTGCGTCGCGCGACAAGGTGCGACAGTCGCGCGACCCGGCGGGTCGCGCGTGCGCGGGAATCTCTCAACTGTCGTCGCGCCAACACGTTGCGCGATCGACTGAGAGGGCACGCAGGGTGCCTTGCGGCTGGGCGTGACGCCACAGCACGACCACGCCCACCTCCCCTCGCGACAGCCCATGCCCGGTGCCTGCCCGTCCCTCTCGCCGTCGACTCTTCCGGCGCACGCCGATCCCTTGGACCCGCGCCGCGCTCACCTCTCGGGCGCATCCGGCTGGATCCGGTCGCTCTCCCTCGCGCTGTCGCTGCTGTGCGCCGCGCCCACGCTGCTCCGGGCGCAGAATCCGCCACCCGCCCGGCGGCCGGCGGACGCGCAACCCATGATCGTCCCCGACGACGCGGCGCCATCGGTCAACCTCGAACCTGACGCCGGCTCGTTCACGACCGCGAGCCAGACGATCACGATCTACTGGTCCGACAACGTCCGGCTGTCGCCGGTGACCCGACACATCGTGCTGAACGGTGTCGACGTCACCACCAGCTTCAGCTACGCGGGCACCAACACCGCCGCGACGTCGAGTGCGACGATCACCCTCGCCCCCGGCGCGAACAGCATCTACGCCGAGATCTGCGACCAGACGGGGAACTGTGGTTCGGGCACGGCGACCTACAGCTACCCGGTGCCGGACAACGCGCCCCCGTCCATCACGATCAGCCCGACATCGGGCACGAGCACCTACGCCACGAGTCTCGGGGTGACCATCACGTGGAGCGACAACCAGACGCTCAACGCCGGCACCCGCAGCCTGACCCTCAATGGTGCCGACGTGACGGCACAGTTCGGGTACTCCGGCGGTGGGTCGTCGGCCAGCTCCACCGGCGTGCTCACTCTCACGGCTGGATCGAACACGCTGTCCGCGCGCATCTGCGACGTGGCCAACAACTGCGGCACGCAGAGCGCCACCTTCACCAGGGAAGTGCGCGCGCCGACGGTGGTGATCACGGCGCAGGCGCGCTCCGGGCTCACTCAGCCCATCCTCGTGCAGTGGTCCGACAGCATCAGCCTGAACGGCGCCAGCCGCTCCATCACCTTCAACGACGTGCTGGTGACCGGCCAGTTTTCCTACCTGCGCGACCGAACCGCGCCGGAGGGGGACGCCTACAACTCCACCGGCACCGTCGTGCTGAGGAACGGCCCGAATCACCTGGTGGCCAGCATCTGCAACGGCGACGCCGTCTGCAACCCCCAGGAATGGTGGACGGTGATCGACGCCGTCGGCCCCGGAATCACGATCGTGAGCGGTGGGTACACGAACAACCCCGCGCCGTCGATCGTGGTGGAGGCGTGCGACGACACGAGGCTCGATGGGCAACCGGCGATTGCCAGCGTCACGTCGTCGACCGTGCCGGGCCAGGGCGGCTCCTACCAACTGCCCTTCACTCGCACGACACAGTCCGGGTGCGTGGACGCGGGCCGCTACACCGGTACGATCCAGCTCCCGATGGGTCATAGCTCCGTGAAGGCGCGCATCTGCGACAGCTCCGGCAACTGCCGGGACGTCACACAGGAATTCGTCCTGGACCGGAGTGCTCCCGTCGTGAGCGGGATGCCCGCCGGTGGCATCACCCGCACCAACACCCTCGGCGTGACCCTGTACGCCAGCGACGACGAAACGCTCCTCAATGGCAGCTGGACCATCAGCCTGAACGGAGCCGATGTCACCTCCGCCTTCCAGATCAGCGAGACGGGGGCGGCCACCAGGACGGCCAGCGGTTCGCTCACGCTTGCCGCCGGCGACAACACCATCGCCACGCAACTCTGCGACGCAGCCGGCAACTGCGTGACACGGAGTACGCTTCTGAAGTACGACGCCACGCCGCCCGTCATCGCCATCTCGCCCACCAGCGGTGGGAGCTTCACAGATCAGTATCTCTCGGTGATCGTCACCTGGAGCGACAACGACGCGCTCGATGCAGCGTCGCGCGCGATCACTCTCAACGGCACGAACGTCACAAGTCAATTCACCTACTCGGGAGGCCCGGCCGCCGCTCGGGACTCCGGTCGACTGGTCCTGAATAGGTACGCGAGCGACGCTCTTGCCGCACACATCTGCGATCGCGCTGGCAACTGCGCTGACCAAGCCGCCACATACACGTTCATCGGCCCGCCGTTCGTCAGCATCGCGCTCGCCAATCCAAACCCGACGATGTCGATCGGGGCGGGAGCGTCGGCCGTCGTCGCGTACACCGTGCAGAACCAGAGGTCGGCCTACGTCGCGGTGAACCTGAGCGCGACCTGCACGCCAC
>JBBQYZ010000238.1:0-5643 GCA_038208205.1 Gemmatimonadales bacterium
GGCCGTCACGAGGTTGCGCAGGTCCGACTTCATCGCGGCCGTGTAGGCCTTCGTCTTCGTGTTGGCGAACTTCGGGATCGCGATCGCGGCCAGGATGCCGATGATCACGACGACGATCAGCAGCTCGATGAGCGTGAAGCCGCGGCGGAGAGTGGTCTTCATGTTTTGGAATCCGTGCTGGGGGATGCTGGCCGCAGGGTGGCGGGACGTTCGGCGGCCGCAGGGATTGGGCGGGAACTTCAACCTGCCACTATGCAGCGACAGTGCCAGGCTCCGACATGGTAAGGACGACTCGATTAACGTTTTGTCACGAAACGCTTTACAGAGTCAGTGCGTCTCTCGCGCCGCAGGCGGACACCGAACGGGCCTGCGCGTTCTGCAACGAATGCGGAAAAGTGCAAGGACGCCCATACGTTCGAGCCGGACCGGCCACGGCCCGATGATCGGGGTGCGCTGGCCGCCGAGAGCAGGACGGCTGCCCACGGCGCTAGGTCACTCGGTTCGCGGCGTCTATCCGTCCCGTCGGGAGCAGGTAGCTTTGCCCGCGGTACTGCGACGGCTGGCGAGGCCTGCCGTCCGTTCCCCCCACCGTGTCGGAGCTCACATGCCCACGTTTCTCCGCAGCCTCCTTTTAGGGGTCATGGCCTTCTTCGGATTCTCGTTGCTGGCCCTGCCGCTGGACGCGCAGCAGGCGACGACCACCGCCACGACCCGTGGCACCGTCGTCGGTCCTGACAACGCTCCTGTCGCCGGCGTCAGCGTCGTCGCCCTCAACATCGCGACCGGCACGCGGCGAGGCACGCAGACCGACGACCGTGGTCGCTACACCATCCCCTTCCTCGACCCCGGCAGCTACACCCTGCGCGCCCAGCGCATCGGGTACCGCCCCGTCGAGCGCACCGGCCTGCGGATGAGCCTCGGACAGGTGGAGACGCAGGATTTTCGCCTCGACGTCGCCGCGACGCAGCTCGGGGCGGTCGTGATCAACGCCGATGCGACGCCGCTCATCGAGCGGACCAAGACCGGCACGAGCACGCGCATCCTCGAGGAGCAGCTCCGCCAGCTCCCTACTTCGGATCGCAACTTCAAGAATCTCGTCGTGCTCACCCCGGGCTCGAGCGTCGTCGGCGCCACGGGTGCGGGTGGTGGTCAGTCGATCGGCGGGGGACGCACCGCGTCCTCCAACCTGCTGATGGACGGCGTCAACAACAACGAGAGCTACTTCGGCGGCGACGCGCGCGGCGGCGACCGGCTTCCCTTCTCGTACTCCATCGAGGCGGTCAAGGAGATCCAGGTCATCACGGCCGGCTACGACGTGGAGCGCGGCCAGTTCACCGGCGGCACGGTGAACGCCGTCACCAAGTCGGGCACCAACAAGTTCACGGGGAGCGTGTTCGACTACGAGCGCGGCGACCGCCGCTTCGGGCTCAAGCTCACGGGCAACGACTTCCTGGGCCGCGTGCCGCGCAACTACGCGCGGCAGCAGTACGGCGGCTCGTTCGGCGGCCCGATCATCCGGGACAGGCTGCACTTCTTTCTGACCTTCGACCGGCAGGTCGGCAACGAGCCCAAGCCGGTGCTCCAGACCGGCACCGACGCCGCTTCGATCCGCGCCTCCGGCATCAACGCCGATACCCTGGCCAAGCTCGAGCAGCTCGCCAAGTCCGTCTACGGCTACGACCTCGCGCAGGAGATCGGCGCGTTCAAGCAGAACATCGACGAGTCGGCCGTGTTCGGTCGCGTCGACTGGCAGATCAACGAGCGCCACACACTGACCGTCCGCGACAACTACCTGAACTTCCGCCAGACCAACGACCGGCTCACCATCTCGCCGTCCACCAACGAGACGACCTCGAATGCGGGGCCATACAAGGAAAGGACGAACAGCGCCGTGGTGGCGCTGACCTCGGTCCTCACGCCACGCTTCTCCAACGAGCTCCGCGCCCAGCTGGCGAACGACCGCAAGCCGCGCCCCTCCAACCCCTCCCTCCTGGGCGGACCGCTGCCGCAGTTCAGGATCAACGGCCTCGTGGCCAATCCGGGCGACTGCAACGGCAACGTGACGACGGCGGTGATCTTCGGCGCCGATCCCGTGCTCCACGCGAACAACCTGGAGCAGGACACCTACGAGCTGATCGACAACCTGCGCTACACGCGCGACAACCACACGTTCAAGGTGGGCGGGGACCTGAACAAGATCCACGTGTTCAACGACTTCTTCTTCAACGCCCTCGGGTCGTTCAGCTACAACAACCTCGCCGACTTCGCCAATCGGGTTCCGGCCAGCTTCACGCGCGCGCTGCCCGTCACGGCGACCTCGGGGAATCCCGTCGCGCTGTTCGACGTCTACGAGGGAGCGGTGTACGCCCAGGACGAATGGCAGGTGACCCCGAAGCTGTTCGTCACTTACGGGTTGCGCTACGACGTGAGCCGCTTCCCCACCACGCCTACGGTGAACCCGGCATTGCGCACGTCGACCCTTGGCATCCGCAACGATCTGCAGCCCTCCGACCACAACAACGTCGCGCCGCGCTTCGGCTTCACCTACGACCCCGAAGCCAACGGCCGTCAGGTGATCCGCGGCGGCACGGGCATCTTCTACGGCCGCGCGCCGTACGTGCTCTATGGCAACACCCTCTCCAACACCGGGCTCACGCAGCTCGACCTCAACTGCCTCGGCGCGGCCACGCCGCAGCCCGACCTGCCGGCCTACGCGCAGAACGCGGGCGCCATTCCCTCCAGCTGCGTCGGCGGTGGTGCCGCCGCCGCATCCAGGGCGTCTCCGGTGGTCTTCTCGCCCGACTTCCAGCAGACCCAGGCCTGGAAGACGAACCTCGCCTACGACCGCCTGCTCGCCGACAGCTGGCGCGTGACGCTCGAGGGCGTGTTCACGCGCACGACGAACGACTACGTGGTGCAGGACCTGAATCTCGACGCCACACAGCGGTTCGCGATCGAAGGCGGCATCCCCGTTTTCCAGCCTGCGACGTCGATCGCCGTCACGGGCTCGAGCGCGGGGCGCACGAACATCGCCTTCAGCCGCCGCGACGCGGGCTTCAACAACGTGTTCGTGCAATCGTCCGCTGGACAGGCGAAGTCGGCGCAGGGCATCGTCCAGCTCCGCGGCAACACCCGCTGGGGCGCGCTGCTCGCGAGCTACACGTATGACCGCACCCGCGACTACAACTCGTCGTCGTGCTGCATTGCCGGCGGCGACCTGTTCAACAGCGGCCGCACCGTCGGCAACCCGAACGACCTCGCCGGCCAGTATGCGCGCGCGTCGTATTCCCGGACGCACAGCCTCATCTTCTCGCCGACGTTCACCCTGCCGTACGGCTTTCAGCTGAGCGGCATCTACCGCGGCTACTCGGGGCTCCCCTGGACGCCCTCGTACGCCAGCGACGTGAACGGCGACGGTGTGGCCAACGACCGCCTCTACGTGCCTACCGAGGCCGAGCTGTCGGCCGCCAACGCCTACGTCTTCTTCCACAATCCGGCGGCGGGGCTCGACAGCGCGACCCAGCGCCGCCAGTTCGCGCAGGCGATCGTCGGCAATGCCTGCCTCGCGGCGCATCGCGGACAGGTGATCGCGCGCAGCACCTGCCAGAATCCCTGGCAGAACGTGCTCGACGCGCGCGTCGGCAAGCGGTTCGAGACCCTGCGCGGGCAGGGCCTGGAGCTCTCGGTGGACTTCTTCAACCTGCTCAACGGACTGAGCTCGCGTTGGGGACAGCGGAACGAGGTGCAGGCGGCCAACGCCGGGGCGCTCACCACGCGCGGCTTCAATGCCACGACGCAGCGCTACGTGTACCAGTTCAACACGAACTTCGCGCGGTCCGAGCCGTCGGCATTCGGGCTGAGCCAGCAGTTTCAGGTGCAGCTCGGCGCGCGCTACACGTTTTGATGGCTGATCGTTCGGAGACACGTCGCTGACGCGAGAAGGGCCCGGCGAGCGCGAATCGCCGGGCCCTTCTGCCAATCGGCGCCAGCGAGCCCTACGCGATCAACGTGAGGCGGGGCGGCGGGGCTCGCCCGTCCCCCGCGTCGCGGCCCACGAGGTCCTCGAAGGCGGCGAACAGGACCGGGTCGAACTGCGTACCGATGTCGCCGCGCATGATCTGCATCGCGTCATCGTGAGTGAATGCCTTCTTGTAGCTTCGCTGCGAGGTGAGCGCGTCATACACGTCGGCGATGCACAGCACGCGCGCCGTCAACGGGATGGCATCGCCCGACAGGCCGTGCGGGTAGCCCTTCCCATCCCACCGTTCGTGGTGGCTCTCGACGATCGGCCGCACGTCCCAGGGAAACTCGATGTCCGCCAGCAGCTCCACGCCAGCCGTCGGATGGCCGCGAACGAGCGACCACTCCTCGTCCGTGAGCTTGCCCGGCTTGTTGAGCACCTCCGGGGGGACCATCAGCTTGCCCACGTCGTGCAGCAGCGCGCCGATGCGGAACCAGAAGAACGAGGTGTCGTCGCCGTGGTTGACGCGCGCCCAGAGCGCGCACGCGAGGTCGGCGACGCGCACGCAATGACCCTGCGTGTAGACGTCCTTGGATTCGATCGACTCGCCCCACTTCCGCACGACATCCAGGAAGTCGTTCTCGAGCACGGCCGTGCGCCGATCGACGTCGGCGAGCTCGCGCCGCGCGCGGAGCTGGGAGAACAGGCGATGCGCCTGGTTGAGCCGCTGCAGCGTCTGCCGATTGCGCCCTTGGCCGCGGTACAGCTCCGCGAGCTCGCGGGCGACCTCGCCCTGGAGGATCATGTCCTGTCGTTCCACGGCGATGCGCTCGGCGGCGAGGAAGTGCTGCTCGGCGTCGTGCTGGTCACCGCTGGCTCTCGCCAGGATTCCGTACACGTACTCCCCTTCTCCTGCCTCGCTCGCGTCACGGGTCTGGTCGGCCAACGCGCGGGCCCGATCGCACGCGGCTCGCGCTTCCTGGTGCATGCCCTGCTTGATGCGCAGCTTCGCCGTGTGCAGCTCGATGGTGATGAGCATGCTCCGGTCGCCGATCACCGTGCTCACCTCGTGCGCCTCGGTGAGGTGCCGGTGGGCGGGGTCGAGGCGCCCGCAGTGCATCTGCAGCAGGGCGAGATTGATCAGCGCATGCATCAGCTGGTCGGCGAGTCCGGCGCCGCGTGCGTCGGCGAGCGCCGACTCGTAATACTCCAGCGCCACCCGATCGTCGCCCCGGACCGTCGCGATCACGCCGAGGTTCGAGGCGGTCATCGCCGCCAGTCTGGCCTCGCCCGCACGGTGGGCGCTGCCACGCGCGAGGAGGTAGAGGCGTTCGGCCCCATCGAGATTTCCCTGCTTCCAGTCGACGCTCGCGAGGATGTTGATCGCATGACCACGACCGCCCTCGTCGCCGGCGGCCTCGGAGGCGGTGCGCGCCACCTCGGCGCAGTCTGCCGCCGCGCCGTAATCACCATCGAGGAGATAGGTTCGGGCGACGAGGCGCAGCAGCTGCGCCGCGTGCTGGGTGGTCCCGACGGCGCCGCTGCGCAGTGCGTGCTCGTACATGGCCCGCGCGGCGTCGCGCTGGCCCTCCCGCTCCAGGGTCTGCCCGCGAGCGATCGCTTGCGAGAGCTCGTCCGAGGGCGGAGCGGCCTCCGGACGGGGGGCGGATGGGACGAGTCCC
>JBBQYZ010000239.1:0-5641 GCA_038208205.1 Gemmatimonadales bacterium
ACTCGACGCCAGGGGCGTGCGATACCTCCACACGGCGAGCAGCGCGACGGCAAGCAGGAGCGCGTCCGGCCCCCACATGCCGACGAACGGCGAGATGACCAGCCGAGCGGCGAGACTCTCGCCGGTCATGAACAACAGGTAATACGCGCCGAACACCGAGCCGCTCGCACCGATCACCAGTCCCGCACCGCCGCGCGGGACGCGGAGGGCGATAGCCACACCGGCGAGTGCCAGCACTATGCACGCGGCGGGGAGGGCGAGTTTCTTCTGGACCTCGACCTCGTACACCGCTACACGTGCGAGGTCGAGCGGATCGGTGCCTGGCCGAACGGTTCGCGCGGCTTCCCGCAGCTCGCCGATGGTCATCGTGCGGGCGTTCCGTACTGTCGCGCCTCCGGCGAGCACCGCCGTCAGCCGCTCGTTCGCACGGGGGACGATCTCCGCGGTCACCACGAACGCCAGCGCGGCGACGCCAGCGGCGGCACCGAGCACCGGGACGACCAAGCGACGGACCCCCTCGCGCGCCTCGCTGGCGGCGGCGAGCGTCCCGTTCAGTCTGAGCCGAGTGAACTCCCAGAGCACCGAGATGAAGACGGCCATCGGGATCGTCAGCGCCGCGGTGAACGGCACCGCGAGCAGCAGCACCTCCGCGATGGGGACGGCCGGCGCTCCCCGCGCGCCTAGCGCGGGTAGCTGCCTCGTCGCGAAGATGGCGAGCAGCGACACCGTCAGCGCTACGAACGCGATGGCGAACGAGGCGGCGTGGCGGCGCAGGAGCTGCCGGGTCGTGGGCTGCGGCATGCGCGGACCTCCGGGGTTAGCGCCGGCCGGCTGCGGCCCATGCGCGTCCATGCTCCACCTGTCCAGTGACCGATGGTCGCGGCGTGTAGCCGCAGCGTCGCGCCCTTGCCGCACCCGTTCATAGGCGCCTCGCCGAACCACGTCCCAAACGCCCGCCGCGCCGGCGAATGCACCATGCAGCCATCCGCCCGCGCGGGCCCGACCGAACTCGCGCGCGTAGAGGGCCTCCATCGCGGGACCGTGCTTGCGACGCAGCTCGGCCGGGAGCAGATGCAGGGCGAGGCGGTAAGCGCCCGTCCAGCTCATGCCCCACCCAGCGCGAGGCGCGTGCGCGCGACGCGGGCGAGCGACTCCAGCCGCGCGGCCTCGCGCCGGAGGGCGACGCGGCCGGCGCGCGTCACCCGATAGAAGCGCTCGCGGCCAGAAATCCCTTCTGGGCGCTCGTCCTCGCCGATCTCCTCCAGCCACCCTTGCTCGACCAGCTCCTCGAGCGAGCCGTACAGGGTCGCGGGCCAGAGGCGCACGCCTCCGTCACTCAGCTGGCGCACGTCGTCCTGGATCGCCGTGCCGTAGCGCGGCGCGGCGGAGACGGAGAGGAGGATGAAGAACCAGTGTGGCTTCATGACTTGGCGGTGTCGGGTACCCGGGTCGAGCTAGCTATACTACCATACTATTGCCGCGTACTACGTGATGCAAGGCCCGGGGTGCAGAGCCGACCGGTGCAGCGGTTGCACTGGCGTAACCTCCGGTCGTGCGCGATGATGGCCTTCGACGCCCCCCCGAAGCGGCGTACCGCGTCGTCGACGGTGACTGGCGTGGTCGTTACACGCTGGCACAGCCCCGGGCTCTGCCCGACGGCCTTATCTATCATTGTCGAAAAGTTGTACCACCCCGTAAAATCGTCGTAATTGTCCTGTCAGTCGCTGGCAATCCATTGTTCGCCCAACTCCAACTTCCCAACTCGCCAGATGGACCCGTGAAGGTCCCGTCGCGGCGCTACGGTATGCTATGTCGCGCGGGCACTCGCGCCGTGCTGGCCACCGTACCGTTGATGGCTGCGTGTGGAACCGTCACCAGTCGCCGTCCGAGCCCCATCGCTGCTGTCAGCCCCGGCGACAACGCGCCAGGTGAGTCAGTTGCGATCACCCACGTCACCGTCATCGATGTCGCTGCATCAGTTGCTGCGACGGCATCGCACGCTGACCAGACGGTGCTGATCTCCGGTGGTCGCATCACGGCCGTGGGCGCGACGACAGGCGTGGCGATCCCGCGCGGCGCGAGGGTATTGGACGGCCGTGGCCAGTACCTCGTCCCGGGACTCTGGGACGCGCACGGCCACATGGCGCTTGCCGGTGAGGCAGCCCTCCCGGTGTACGTCGTCAACGGGGTGACGACCGTGCGAGATCTCGGCGGGGAGGTGTCGACGCTGCTCGCCTGGCGCCGGGAGATCGGGGCGGCAACCCGCGTTGGCCCCCGCCTTCTCGTCGCCGGCCCGACTATCGAGGGTGCCTGGTGGCTCGACCGCGTGCTCTTCGCACTGGCGAACGGTGACTCGCTGCTCCGAACCTTTCCGATATTCCAGCTGTCGCCACGCGTGCGACTCGCTACCCCAGACCAGGCAGCAGGCATTGTCGACTCGCTCGTTCGTCTAGGCGTCGACCTCGTGAAGTTCCGCAACCTGCGAGGGGACGAGTTCCGCGCGCTCGGCATCGCGACCCGACGGCGTGGCGTCCCCCTGGTGGGTCATGCGCCCCGCGACGTGTCGCTAGGCGAGGCGGCGGAGGCTGGGATGCGCAGCATCGAACATGCTGAGACCGTGACGCTGCGCCTGGGCGATGCTCCCCGTTCAGAACGTTGGGCGGAGGTCACGCGAGTGGCGCACGCGGGGACCGCGATCACGCCGACGCTGGTCACCGACCAAGCGTCCCGCCTGACACCAGAATCGGTCGCATACAGCGTGCTCGCCGACACAGGAAACGCCGGCGACCCACGTCGCCGCTACCTGACGCCGGGACTGCTGAATTTTTGGCGGTTCGATCTCGCGTCGAGGCGTCTCGAGGTGCCGAGCACGCCGGCATCGCGCGCATCGGCGTACCGGCGGGAAGTCGCTGATCTGCGCCTCGCACACGACATCGGTGTGTCGCTCCTCGTCGGGACGGACGTCGGAGTGCCGCCCGTCTACCCAGGCTTCAGCGTCCACGAAGGACTGCAACTTCTCGTTGAGGAGGTTGGCCTGACCCCACTCGAGGCGCTGCGGGCGGCGACGCTGGCGCCAGCGCGTGTGATGCGGATGGACGACTCGCTCGGGGTGATCGCACCTGGGCAGGTGGCGGATCTCCTGATGCTCGATGCCAGCCCGTTGCGTGACATTCGGAACACGACGCACGTCCAAGCGGTCTTTCTCAGGGGACGACCATTCGTGCACGCCGACCTCGACAAATTATTCGATGGCGCGGCGCAGTCGGTCCAGACGAGCGAGCGCGTGCGGGATCGATTGCACGAGCCCTCGGCGACGTCACTCACGCTCGCCGATCTTGCGGCGGACGTCGGGCATCATCCCTCCTTCGTGGCGCGGACCTTCCGCCGGCGTTTTTTCGGCCTCAGCATCGGCGAGTACGTTCGATTGGCTTGGTCACGTAATAAAGAGCCGAGCCTCTCTGGGCTCGGCTCTCGTTTCTCGTTCACTTCGTGCTGACGACCGAGCTCGTACTCGAGTCGGCGTCACATTCCGCTAGTGCTTTGCCTTCATCGACGTGACGTTCTGATCCACGCGCGTCTGATGCTCGGGCGTCAGCGCGGCGCGGATCTCCGCGCGCTCGCCATCGCGAAGCGCGGCGATCTTGTGCGCAACGTCGGCCGTTGACCGTCCAGCCTTCTCGTCCGCCTTCTCCTGCTTCTCGAGCGCCGTCAGCTGTTCGTCGGTCCGCTTCTCGACCGCCTTCACGGCCGTCTTCTCCTCCTTGCTCAGCTTGACGTGCTTGAGCATCGCCTTGGGCTGGTCCTTCAGCTCGTCCTTGGCGGCTTTCTCAGCCCGCTCGTCAGCCTTGCGCGCATCCTTGGCGGCGTCATGGCTGGCCTTCATCGCGTCTTTCTGTCCCTTGGTCATGTGCGCCTTGCTCGTGGCGGGCATGCTCGCCGGCTTCATCTTCTGCGCCTGCGCCGCGCTCGTGCCGATCAGCAGGAGGGCGGCGGCGGTCACCATCGTATAGATGCGCTTCATTGGGATTCTCAGCGTGTTAGGGAAGGCGCGGCAATCGGATCACCGCGATTCTAGTATCGGCCGTTCGCAGGACAAAGTTAGGGATGTACTGGCAATGGCATCCCCAGGGCGTCGCACATCCCGCGCGTGACGAGCATCACGGTGCACGCGGGTCATCCGGCTCAGCAGGTTCCAGCTTTCTTGCAGGCGGACGCACCGGAGGCTGTCTTCGAATATCCGCTCGTGGAGACCGCCTTTGCGCCGAGCGCATTCTTCAGACGCTTGAGCGCCGAGTTGGGCCCCAGCGGCGATACCCCGGCGAAGGCAGTGCCCATGCCGACGGACAGCGTCCAAACCGGTGCACCGCTCGTCAGCCCATGACTCGCATCTACCGTCAGGGTGAGCGGGCCAGACAGCGAGTAGGCGACACCGGCCGCCACCGAGCGAGACAGCACGGCGGCAGAGTCCGCGCGTCCGATCTCGGTGCTGAAGCCGAGACTCCCCGTCGTGCGGCCGAAGGACGATGCCGACTCCAGACTCAGCGAACCGTTCCCGCTGTTCGCGGTGAGCGGATGCGAACCGCTCAGCGACAGGTCGAGCTCGTCCGTGGGCGACACGCCCACTCCCGCAGAGCCTTCAACCGCGCTCTGACCGAGTCCGAGCACGGCGGTGCTATGGCCCGGGGAGATGGTCGAGGACAGCCCTCCGGAGAGCGACGGAGACCACGTGACATCCTGAAAGGAATGCAGCGCCATCGCACCGAATGGGATGTCGGTCAGTCCGGTCGCGGAGGTCGTACCCAGGTTCGTGCGAGCATAGCCCGGCGCCGTCGACAGCTGAAGCCACGACAGCGGGCGGACGAGCAACAGCACGGACATCGCGTGCTCCGTCCGGCCACCACTGAAGCGCATGGCGCCCAGGGTCACGCCAGTCGCCACCAGGGGCGGCCCCTGATGGCGCTCGTCTGCGTGGACTGCGGAGCTACCTGATTGTGCGCGGAGCGGCGTCGCGACTGCGACCGTACCGAGCGATCCAAGGATGGCGAGCTGGCGAAGTTGACGAATTCGCATGTCCGAAGCACCGAGAAAGAGTAGACGTTCCGGCTTTCCTCAACAGGACGGTAGCCCTCACCCGGTAGTCACATCGCCTCCGTGCGCCGGCCGCCTTCGCTCGCGATTGCGTCCACCGCGCACGTTGCGGTAGGTCGCCGACATGCACACGCTGCCGAGAGTTGACCGAGACCTCCGGGGTGAAGTCCTGCCGTCGAACATCATCTTCAACTTCTCGACGACGGCACCGCGTGGGGGCGGCTGTGTCACTTCCGCGGGGCGCACTCAGGAACGTCGTGTGTGTGGTCCAAAGGCGGCACGGCGCGCTCCTCACCGTTCCGTAGCGCCCAGAACCGTACCTCGCAGGGCCGGGCCGCGGCGACGGCGGCGAGGAGCGAGTCGACTGGCTCCCGCTCCGAGTCGGCGCCCTGCTGGAAGGTCCCGAAGTGCAGCGCCATCGCCGACGAGACGCCAAGAACGCGGTAGGCGCGCACCGCGTCGCCCGCGGACATGTGCCGAGGCGCCATGGCGTCGCGCGGGCGGGCCGGCGCTATGGGCAGCATGGCAAACCGAAAGGGCCCGAATCGCTCGC
>JBBQYZ010000240.1:0-5622 GCA_038208205.1 Gemmatimonadales bacterium
ATGCGCTGGTCTGGGATCTCTGCCCCGCACCCCCAACAATCACGGCATCGTCCCGACGAAAGCGCCCGGTGAGCAAAGGATGGATGCGAGCGTGGTCGAGCAGCATGGCGGGCCATTGGGAGGGACGCTCGCGCACGGAACGATCCGCTCGATGTCGAAGCAGTTCCCAACACGAGCACCAGCCGACCGGCGCACCACCGCCGCCCCCGCGATGATCCACCGATGAAGACCGCCCTCTCCACCCTCGAGCTCCGCCGCGCCCACACGCTCGACGACGCGCTCGCGATCCTGCGCGACGAGCCGCGCGTGCCGATCGCCGGCGCGACCGACGTGTACGTGCAGCTCAACTTCGGTACGCACCCCGGCCGCCGCTTCCTCGACATCTGGGGGATCGCTGAGCTGAAGGGAATCGAGGTGCGCGGCGACACCCTGGTGCTCGGCGCCCTCGCCACCTACAGCGCGATGATCGCCTCGCGCGACGTGCACGAGCGGCTGCCGATGATGATCGAGGCGGCGCGGCAGGTCGGTGGGCCGCAGATCCAGAACCGCGGCACGATCGGCGGCAACATCGCCAACGGCTCGCCGGCTGGCGATTCGCTGCCGGTGCTGGCGGCGGTGGATGCGGTCGTGGTGCTGCGCAGCGTCGCCGGCGAACGGCGGATCCCGTTCACCGCGATCTACACCGGCTATCGTGCCACGGTGATCCGTCCCGACGAGCTGATCGTCGCCGTCGAGGTCCCGCGCCTGTCGGGCGCGCAGTGGTTCAGGAAGGTCGGTACGCGCGCGGCGCAGGCGATCTCCAAGGTGGTGATCGCCGCCGTCCGCGGCGCCGACGGCATGCCGCGCGTCGCCGTCGGCAGCGTCGCTCCCACCGTGATCCGGCTGCGCGCCACCGAGCGCGCACTCGCCGGCGGCGCCTCGCTCGACGACGCGATGGTCGCCCTGCGCGGCGAGGTGCGTCCGATCGACGACATTCGCTCGACCGCGGAGTACCGGCTCAGGGTGACCGAGAACCTGGTGCGCCGCTTCTGGGCCGAGACGGCGTGAGCGCGACGTGACTGCTCCCGGGCGCGGCGCGGCGTTCGTGGTGCGCTCGCAGCGCGTCGTGACCCCCGACGGCGTGCGGCCCGCGGCCGTCCACGTGCGCGCGGGCTCGATCGAGCGGGTGACGGCGCACGACGACGTCCCGGACGAGCTGTCGTTGCTCGAGGCCGAGAACCTCGTGGTGATGGCGGGCCTTGTCGACACGCACGTACACGTCAACGAGCCGGGACGCACCGAGTGGGAGGGCTTCCGGAGCGCCACGCGCGCCGCCGTCGCCGGCGGCGTCACCACGCTGCTCGACATGCCGCTCAACGCGATCCCGGCCACCACCACCGTCGCCGCGCTCGAGATCAAGCGCGCCGCAGCGCGCGGCAACTGCTCGGCCGACGTCGGCTTTCTCGGCGGCGTGGTACCGGGCAACAGCGCCGACCTCGCCGCGCTGCACGACGCCGGAGTGCTCGGCTTCAAATGCTTCCTCGCTCCATCGGGAGTCGACGAGTTCCCGCACGTCGGCGGGCGCGATCTGGCCGACGCGTTTCCCGTGCTCGCCCGACTGGGCGCCGTGCTGATGGTGCACGCGGAAGATCCGGCGCAGCTCGGGGGCCGGCCCGCCGACGGATCGACGAGCTACCAGTCGTACCTCGCCTCGCGCCCCCCGGCCGCCGAGGCATCGGCGATCGCGATGCTTGCAGCGCTGATGGAGCGGTGGCCCGTGCGCGTCCACATCGTGCACCTCTCCTCGGCGGCTGGTCTCGCGGCGGTTCGCGCCGCGCGCGCGCGTGGACTGCCGATGACGGCCGAGACCTGTCCGCACTATCTCACCTTCGCCGCGGAAGAGATCCCCGCTGGCCACACCGAGTACAAGTGCGCTCCGCCGATCCGCGGGCGCGCCGAGCGCGAGGCGCTCTGGCGCGGCCTCGTGGACGGGGAGATCGGAATGATCGTCTCCGACCACTCGCCGGCGCCTCCGGCCATGAAGGCCACTGGGGGCGATTTCTTCGGCGCGTGGGGCGGCATCGCGTCGCTCCAGCTCGGACTGTCGGCCGTCTGGACCATGGCGTCGGCGCGGGGAATCGGCATCGACCACGTCGCACGGTGGATGTGTGAGGCGCCGGCCGCGCTCGTCGGACTGGATTCGCGGAAGGGGCGACTCGTCGCGGGAGCCGACGCCGACCTCGTGATTTGGGATGCGGAGAGCACGTGGCTCGTCGACGGCGATCAACTGCAGCATCGTCATCCCCTCACGCCATACGCCGATCGGACGCTGCGCGGCGTGGTCCACGCCACCTACCTGCGCGGTGAGCCGGCCTACCAGTCGGACCGCTTCAAACCCGCGCGTGGCGAGCTGCTCGTGCGCTCCCGACCTCCCGACCATCCGCATGCCTGAGCTCACCGATCTGATCGACCTCGCCTCCGAGCGGCTCGGCGGCGCCGTGCTCGCCGTCAACGACGAGTGGTTCGCGCCCAAGGAAGGGCTGCTCAAGCCGACGGCTCCCGAATGGCGCGAGGGTGTCTACACCGAGCGCGGCAAGTGGATGGACGGTTGGGAGACGCGCCGCCGCCGTGAGCCGGGCGAGGACTGGGCGATCATCCGGCTCGGCGCGCCCGGCATGGTGAAGGGCGTCGTGATCGACACGAGCTTCTTCACCGGCAACTATCCCGAGTCGGCGAGCATCGAGGCCTGCGAGGTGGAAGGCCATCCACCCGCCGCCGCGTTCACCGACGGCACCGTCGCGTGGACGATGCTGCTGCCGCGCGTGCCGCTCGTCGGCGACACGGCGAATGCATTTGCCATCACGGGGGCGCCGCGGCGGGTCACGCATCTCCGGCTCACCATCTATCCCGACGGCGGGGTGGCGCGGTTGCGCGTGCACGGCACGGTGGTGCCCTCCCCTGAGCTGCTGCCGCCGGGCGAGCTGCACGATCTCGCCGCGATGGAGCACGGCGGCTTCGTGGTGGAGTGCAGCGACATGTGGTACGGGCACCGGCAGAATCTGATCCTGCCCGGCCGCTCCACCCACATGGGCGACGGGTGGGAGACTCGGCGGCGGCGCGGCGCGGGCCACGACTGGACGGTCGTGCGGCTCGCCCGTCGCGGCATCGTGGAGCGCGTCGAGCTCGACACCGATCACTACAAGGGCAACGCGCCGGGTGCGTTCACGCTCGAATGCTGCGACAACGACGGCGACGAGCCGTTCGAGATCGCAGGACAGCGCTGGCATGCGATGATCGCCAACACGCCGCTGCAGCCGCACACGCGCCACCGCTTCGCGCGCGAGGTCGCGCGTCAGGCCTGCACGCACGTGCGGCTCAACATCTACCCCGATGGCGGCGTGGCGCGACTGCGGCTGTTCGGTCGTCTGGCGGCGCCGTGAGCTCGGCTGAGCCCGCGCCGATCGCGGCGGTCAACGCCATGCCCGCCGATCAGCTCTCGGCACAGCTCCGCTCCTGCTGCGGCGCGGGGCGCTGGATCGAGGGGATGCTCGCGCAACGCCCGTTCGCGTCGATCGACGCGATGCTCGATGCCGCCGACGAGATCTGGCGCGGCCTCGGCGACACCGATTGGCTCGAGGCGTTCTCCCACCATCCCCGGATCGGCGAGACGCGCGCCGCGACGCCGCAGGACGAGCGGGCGCGCGAGTGGTCGGCGCTGGAGCAGCGCGCCATGCAGGACGCCGGCGCCGACGTGCGGGCCACCCTGGTGGCGGCGAACGCGGCGTACGAGCGGCGGTTCGGCTACATCTGCATCATCTGCGCGGCGGGCCGCGCGCCCGAGGAGCTGCTGGCCATCACCAGTGCACGTCTGGCCAACTCACCGGAGACCGAGCTTCGCGTCGCCGCGGAGGAGCAGCGGAAGATCACGCGGCTGCGTCTGCAGAAGCTGCTTCACCCCTGACCCGGGACACGCCGCATGGGCACGATCTCCACCCACGTCCTCGACACCGCGCTCGGACGGCCGGCTGCCGGCCTCGCCATCACGCTCGAACGCCTCGATGCTGGTGGGCTCGCGTCGCGAGTGGGCGGCGGGACGACCGACGGCGACGGCCGCGTCCGCGAGCTGAACGCGACGGGCGCGACGCTCGCACCGGGCGACTACCGCCTGCGCTTCGACACCGGCGCGTACCTCGCCTCGACCGGTCGCGACGTGTTCTATCCCGTCGTGCAGGTGGACTTTCGAGTGGGCGCCGGCTCGTCGCACTATCACGTGCCGCTGCTGCTCAGCCCTTTCGGGTACTCGACGTATCGCGGGTCGTAGCCGAGCAGTTGCGCCGGTCGCCTGGTGCTCGTGATGGGAACTGCTCCGACATCGAGCGGATCGCCCCGTGCGCGAGCGTCCCTCCCAATGGCCCGCCAGACATCACGACCACGCTGGCATCCATCCTTTACTCACCGGACATTTCGGGAGGGACGATGCCGTGATTGTTGGGGGTGCGGGGCAGCGATCCCAGACCAGCGCATCCCCAAAACTTCATCGCCAGCCCTGCGGTGAATTCAGGTGAGTCAAGGAGCGGTGCCAGCCCGCGCACGAGGGCATGGCGGGGCGTTCGGAGGACAGTCGCCACTCGGACCGATCCGCTCGATGCTGGAGCAGTTCCGATCGACCGCCCAGGCGACCGGCGCACCAGCCCTACGGCACCACAGCTCCGCCATCGATCCACCGTCCGAGCAGTGCGCGCTCGGCCTCGGTGATGTGCGTGCGGTTCGCGGGAGGCATCGTGCGCGTGACGACGGCGCGCTCGCGGATTCGCGTCGCGTGCTGCTTGATCTGCTCCGGCAGGTCGAACGCGACGCCGGCCGGCGCCGCGCCGAAGGTGCTGTCCACCGGGGACATCGAATGACACACGGCACAGCGCCGGTCGATCACGTGACGCGCATCGGCGAAGGTAGGCCGCAGCGGCCCCTCGCTGCTCGCGCTCGCGGCGGCGGGCGGGGTGAACGAGAGCAGGGCGTAGAGCGCCGCGGCCGACACGCCGATCGTCGCCGCGAGTGTGGGGCGCCACCGGCGGAAGGTGTAGCGCACGTTCATGAGGTGGCGCACCGCGGCACCGCATGCCACGATCACCAGCAGTGCGATCCAGCTCCACCGGTGGGCGTACACCGAGGGAAAATGCCCGCTCACCATCAGGGCGATCACCGGAAAGGTGACGTAGTTGTTGGTGATCGACACCCGCTTGGCGCGCGCGGAGATCGCCGCGTCGGCGCCCCCCGCGCCGGCGACGCTCCTGACCAGCGCGCGTTGCGAGGGCACGATCGTGCTCGCGACGTTGCTCGCCATGATGCTCGCCAGCATCGCGCCGACGTGGAGGAAGGCGGCTCGCCCGTTGAGCAGATGGGTGAGCGCGTAGACGACACCCACGAACACGAGCAGCAGCAGTGCCGTCGCCGCACGAGGCGCGCGTTGGGCGAGTGTGCGCTGCACGATCTCGTAGAGCAGCACGCCGCCGAACACCGCCGCCACGCCGACCGCCACCGCTGCGGACTGGCTCAACGGCGCGACGCCCGCGTCGGCCATCGCGGCCCGGCCGCCTGCCCAGTACACGGCCACGAGCAGCACCGTCCCGCTGATCCACGTCGTGT
>JBBQYZ010000241.1:0-5597 GCA_038208205.1 Gemmatimonadales bacterium
GCGGGAACGCGTACTCCGGTGTTTGCGCGCTTTTCCACGGTTGCGGGAGAACGAGGGTCGGCCGATACGGTGCGCGATGCACGCGGGTTTGCGGTCAAGTTTTACACGACCGAAGGAAACTGGGACATTGTCGGCAACAACATTCCCGTATTTTTCATTCAGGATGCGATGAAATTTCCTGATCTCGTGCACGCGCTGAAGCCCGAGCCGCATCACGCCATGCCGCAGGCCGCGTCGGCGCACGACACCTTCTGGGACTTCGTGTCGCTGATGCCCGAGTCCACCCACATGCTGATGTGGGTGATGTCGGACCGCGCGCTGCCCCGCAGCTACCGGATGATGCAGGGGTTCGGCGTGCACAGCTTCCGGCTCGTCAACGAGGCGGGCGAGTCGGTGTTCGTGAAATTTCACTGGCGCCCGCTGCAGGGGACATACTCGCTGGTCTGGGACGAGGCGATGAAGATCTCCGGTGCCGATCCCGACTTTCACCGTCGCGATCTATGGGAGGCGATCGAGGCGGGCGCGTATCCCGAGTGGGAGCTCGGCCTGCAGATCTTCACCGAGGCCGACGCGGAGCGGTTCAGCTTCGACGTCCTGGACTCCACCAAGATCATCCCCGAAGAGCTCGTGCCGGTGACACCGGTGGGGCGGATGGTGCTCGACCGCAACCCCGACAACTTCTTCGCCGAGACGGAGCAGGTCGCGTTCTGCACGGCGCACGTCATCCCGGGAATCGACTTCTCCAACGACCCGCTGCTGGCGGGCCGCATCCACTCGTACGTGGATACCCAGATCTCGCGGCTGGGCGGTCCCAACTTCCACGAGATCCCCATCAACTCGCCGGTGGCGTCGGTGCACAACAACCAGCGCGACGGCATGCACCGTCAGGCCATCGCGCGCGGCCGCGTTGCCTACGAGCCCAACTCGCTGGCGGGCGGCAGTCCCTTCCAGGCTGGCGCGGCGGGATTCGTGTCGTTCCCCGAGCCGGTGCAGGAGGACAAGCTGCGCGGCAAGCCCGAGAAGTTCGCCGACCATTACACGCAGGCGACGCTGTTCTACATGAGTCAGACCGAGTGGGAGAAGACTCACATCGTGGGCGGCTTCCGCTTCGAGCTGAGCAAGGTGATGGTGCCGGGGATCAGGCAGCGGATGGTGGCGTCGCTCCGCAACGTGGACGAGGATCTCGCCGCGCAGGTGGCCGAGGGACTGGGCATGGACCTGCCGGATCCGTTGCCTCGCGTGCTGACACGTCCGGCCAAGCCCGAGGTCACCGCGTCGCCCGCGCTCTCGCTCACGGCGCTCGCGGGCGAGACGGGCGTGCGCACGCGGCACGTGGCGATCCTCGTGGCGGATGGGGTGGAGGGAAAGTCACTGGCCGCGCTGCATGCGGCATTGACCGACGCGGGCGCCGTACCGCGCTTCGTCGGACCCCGACTCGGCACCTACGCGCCGGCCAGCGGAGACCCGATCGAGGCCGACGCCTCGATGGAGAATTCGGCTCCGGTACTGTTCGACGGACTCGTGCTGCCCGATGGCGCCGCCGGAGTCGCAGCGCTGGCGGCCGACGGACACACGATGGAGTTCGTGACGAACCAGTTCCGTCACTGCAAGACCATCCTCGCCTTCGGCGCGTCGAGCCAGCTGCTCGAGAAGGCGGGAATCGTCGCGCGCGATGGCGACGCCGGACTGCTGTTGCTCGCCGCGAAGGACATGCAGGCGGCGCCGGCGTTCATCGCCGCGCTCGAGCAGCACCGCCATCGGTCGCGGGAGAGCGATCCACCGACGGTCTGAACAACGGCAGCTCAACGCTCGCTCGCCGGCGGAGTTCGGGTCGAGCGAGCGTTGAGATGTCCGACGCTCCGCGCCAGTCCCTCGCGCGCCCGCGCCACCTCGGCCGCAGTCTCCGTTCGGCCGAGGGCCGACAGCCCGCGCGCGCAATCCGTCAGCGCCTGCTCCAGGTCTGCGGTGAGCACATGATCGCCGAGCGCGGAGAGCGCGCGGCGGAGCAGATCCTCTGCCCGAGCCAGCTCGGTCGGCCCGAGGCGATCGAGCGACGCCGTCACGGCGCGGACGACTTCGGTGAACGCCTGGTGCTGCATCGACTCCGACGACACGATCGCGAGCGACTCGAGAGCGGCCATCAGGCGCGAGAAGACGTTGTCCACGTACACCACCGGCAGCGCGCCCGCCGCTCCAGCGGGCGGCTCGCCGGCCCAACGGGCGAGCAGATCGCGCAGGCTTCTGATCGTCAGCAGGCCCGGCGCCGGGTTCGACTTCGCCGTGGAGATCGAGGTCCACGCGATCGTCTCCAGCTCCTCGATGCCATTCGCCGGGTCGCAGCCGATGTCCCGCCTGCGCTCGAGCGTCACG
Organism: Gemmatimonadales bacterium; assembly: GCA_038208205.1. Lineage (GTDB taxonomy): Bacteria > Gemmatimonadota > Gemmatimonadetes > Gemmatimonadales > Gemmatimonadaceae > AG11. The sequence goes on from JBBQYZ010000241.1 coordinate 2,371, forward strand.
GCGCGCCGCACGGCGTCGACGAGCGGTGGCGCGTCGTCGGGGACGCTGACGACGACGTGCGCGAGCAGGTCGCCGGTCGCGACGAAGCTTCCGATCGCCACGCCGAGCACGACCTCGGCCGCGCCCGACCCACGCGCCGCCACCGTGCCGATCGACTCCACGTCGATCCTCGTGACGTACCCGTGCCGCGTGCACTTCACGGGGGCGGCCGTTCCGTCCAGCAGTTCCGGCGCGCGTCGAGTCCGATCGAGCAGGTGCCGTTGCCGCGCTCGCGCCTTCAGCGTGAGGTCGTGGACGGCCTCGATGATCTCGACCGGGCGCATCTGGTTGATGGTCGTGTACAGCAGCACGATGAGCAGGAAGAGCGCGACGATCGTCAACAGCAGAGCCAGCGAGGCGGCGAGCACCGGATTGAACGGCGCGTTCACCGTGGCGAGGGTGATCAGGGCGTAGAGGGCGAGCCCGACGAAGAACCCGAAGTAGAACTGGTTGTGACGCCGCCGCAGGAACTGGTCGAACACCTCGCTCGATAGCGACGCGGCCGTCTGCTGCAATGCCAGCAGCAGGAGCGTGATCGTGATCGAGGTGACGGTGATCAGGCTTCCGGCGATCGTGCCGAGCAGATCCGCGGTGGCCTGCGCGTCGACGAACAGGCGCGACTCGAGAGCGGCACGAACGGGCCGGAGCCACCGCACCTGCGCGCGCTCCATCGCGTAGAGCCCCACCGCGAGAAGAACGAAGCCGACGATGATCGCGGTGGGCACGACGAGAAACTCGCTGAAGGCACGGCGCGCGTTCTCGCGCCAGGCGGCGATCGGCGCGTCGTGGGCCGCCCGATTGGGTCGCGTCACGACGACGCCGCGTCGCCCCGGGCGCGGCCGGCGAGTGCGCGCACCTCGGTGCGCAGGGCGCGAATCTCGGCGGCGAGCGCGTCAACCGATTCCTTGCCGGCGATCTCCGCGTCGGCCGCCACGGCGTCGCGTCCCACGAAGAAGGTGGCCAGGGTGGCCGTCACGTAGCCGAACACGGCAAAGGCAAAGAGTGCGAGCAGCACGCACAGCGCGCGCCCCTCGGCGCTGTGCGGAAAGTAGTCGGACCCCATCGTCGTCATCACCATCGCCGTCCACCAGAGGGCGGCGCTGTAGCTGGTGAGCGGGCTTGCGGGCACGTCGCGCTCGAAGGCGTACATGCCTGCCGCGCCGGCCAGCGTCACGAGGAGGGTGAGGGCGACCACGTAGCCCACCCCGCGGCGCGCGAAGCTGCGGCCGAGCGCCCGCATGCCGCGGTTGAGCGAGCCGATCATCTTGAGCAGCCGCAGTCCGCGGACCGCCCGCGCCGCGCCCAGCACACGGAACACGCGCGCGACTCGCAGCAGGCGAAGCGCCGGAAGCAGGAGCGAGAGCGCGGTGAGCCAGTTCGCCGCGAGGTACGCCCGCTTGGCCGGCGCGAGCGCGAAGCGGAGGGTGAAGTCCAGAATGAAGATCACCCAGATCACCGAGCCAGCCAGCTCGAGGGGGCGAGAGAGCCCGCGCGTGAGCTCGAGCACCAGGAGGCCGAGCCAGAAGAAGCTGAGCACGACCATCGGCCACTCGAGCCAGTCCTCCAGCTCGTGGAGCGCGGCCCAGCGCTCGGCGCGCTCGGAGACGTCGTGGTCGTAGTCGTGACTCTGATTCGGCACGCGAGGAGAGTACGCGGCGGCGCGCGCTCAGCGCAACACGGCGCGTCTCCAGGCGGCGAAGTGCTCCATGCTCGGCGGGTCGTCGTCCTCTCGATGCTTCAACTGCGGGGCCGTCAGGCCACCTTCCGCGCCGCCTGATATCGTCCGTCCGCATCGCGGACGACTTCGCCCATCAGCGCGAGCGTATCGAGGTGACGGACGACGAGGTCGCGTCGCGCGCCCGTGAAGCTCGCGGCCGCTTCATCCGCGCTCACGGCGCGGCTCGACACCAACGTGCCGATGGCGGTGAGCTGCTCGACGGCGGACAACGGCCAGGCGCGCAACTCGGCAGGCGCGGGGATCGGACTGGCCGACGCCGGCAGGTCGAGCGTGGCGGCCGGGAGATCGGCACCGAAGCGCGGGATCTGGTAGTCGGGCCGAAGCCAACGCACCACGCCGCGGTTTTCCTCCTCGACTCGCTCGTCGTGCAGGGCGACGAGCCGCTCGAGGATCTCCTCCTTCTCCATCGGCCACGGCCATCCATACGCCTCAGCGACGAGGGCATCGAGCTCGTCGTGGAGATCGCGCAGGACGCCGCAGGCGGCGAGCTCGTGGATGGTTCGTTCCTTTGGCGTGAGTGCGGCGCCGGAGCGGAGCTTCTCGACGACGTTGTACATGCCGGTCAGAGAAACTGCCTCACTCCGTAACAGCGCAGCGGTCCGGTGTCGATCGAGACGATTCACGACCGAGACGATGCGCTCACGGGAGATCACCGATGCGTCGGGGAAAGGGAACGCGTCAAAACACGTCGACTTGTTATATACCAAATCGTTCCCCACCCCATGCCGACTACCCGCCGCCGCAGCCCAAATAACATGCAGTTGAGACGACAACACGCCCAAATGATTTGCCTCGTCCGATGCAATAGCGACAATCTTGTGATCTGGCGCGATCTGGTGACTAAGAAACACAAAAGTGCGATGCTTCGCTGTCTCCACGGTAGCGATGTAGCGATTTAGTCCTGCCAGTGCTTTACGCAGATTTTCGTTGGTTCGTCCGAATACCCACCACCGCTCGCGACGCAACTTGTCTTTGTTGGCATCACGTTCAGGCTTCACGCGATCCCTCACGAGATCATACAAAATGGAGTAACCTTGCGCCTCCTCTCGCGAGCGAAGGCCGTAATCAATCACCCAGCGATTCTGCGGGGCTGTTAGCAGTTCCTTACCCTTGATATATGGCCGCAGGATGTCCTTGTTACGCTCGTCAGCAGAAATCAATATGTGCGCCTCGGCGTCCTCCACGACGAATCCGCTACCCGCTAGCATGAAGCCAAACGCTGCGAGACCGTTATTGGAGGACAGTGATGTCGACGTCGCTGTCGCGACATCAGCATGTGTTGACAAGTCGAGATTCAATCGGCGTGTTCGCACCACTCTGGTGACGTTGCCGTCGCTGTCAACTTCCAGGCGAGTACCGTAAGCAGGATCGCGTTGTATCATCGTCATTGCGACGCGCACGTCTGCGGCATCCGAATCACCGATCCACGGATGATCAGGTATTGCCCATG
>JBBQYZ010000242.1:0-5585 GCA_038208205.1 Gemmatimonadales bacterium
ACCCTCGCCGACTCGGCCAGTACCGCCGCCCCCACGAACAGACTCCCCTCCGCCACGTCGAACTGCGGTGTGTGCGCCGCGATGATCGGCTCGTTCTCCATCCGCGCGCCGATCCGCAGAAAGCATCCCGGGATTCGCTCCATGTAGTACGCGAAGTCCTCGCCGGCATCACGGCGTCGGCGCCGAGAAGGGATGTCGCCGCACGGCGCGCCCATTCGGCCGGGCGTGCCGGATTCACCAGCGGCGGCGGCCCGAGCGTCACCATCACGCTCGCCGTGAGCCCGTACGCACTGGCGATCCCCTCCGCCAGCCGTCGGACCTCGCTGGCGAGCAGTGCGCGCGTCGCGGAATCGACGGCTCGCAGGGTTCCGCCGAGCGTTGCGTGGTCGGGAATGACGTTCGGCGCATTGCCGGCATGCACCGACGCCACCGTGACCACCGCCGGTGTCGCGGGACTCACCCGTCGCGACACGATCGTTTGCAGCGCGCCGATGATCGCCGCCGCGCATACCACGGGGTCGGCCGATTCCTCGGGGCGCGCACCGTGCGCGCCCCGCCCGGCGAGCGTGACCTGAAAGGTGTCCGCCGCCGCGGCGAGTGCGCCCGCCTGGGCCACCACCTGGCCCACGACGAACCGTCGGTCCACGTGCGCGCCGAAGATCGCTGCCACGTCGTCGAGCGCGCCGCTCGCCAGCATCGCCGCCGCACCCTCCCCCGTCTCCTCCGCGGGCTGCAGCACTACGAGCACGTCACCCTCCGCTGGATGCTCCGCCAGCAGGTGCGCCGCGCCCACCGCCCACGCGGCATGCACGTCGTGACCGCAGGCGTGCATCACCCCGGGCGTGATCGAGGCGAACGGGAGCCCGCTCGCTTCCTGGATCGGCAGCGCGTCGATGTCGCCGCGCACGGCCACGAGGGGAACATCCGACCGGCGTCCGCGGATCCGGGCCACGACGCCCGTGCCCGCGACGCGCTGCAGACACGCCGGCTCCACCGCGGCGAGCGCGTGTTCCAGCGCCGCGGCCGTGCGCGTCTCGGCGAACGCCAGCTCCGGGTGTCGATGCAGATCGCGACGCAGCGCGACCAGCAGGTCGCGCCGCGCACGGGGAAAGAGCTGGTCGAGCGCGCTGGTCAACGCCCGCTCTGGACCGGCGCGGCCAGCGTGAAGTAGTCGTACGCCGCGCGCGCAATGTGCGCGATCGCCCGGTCGCCCTTCGCGGCGTCGTCAGCATTCTTCACGAACACCACCGTCACCAGATGGCCGGCGCCATCCGGCAGGTCGATGATGCCCACGTCGTTCACCGTGCGGCCCCCGCGGATCTGCGCGCTCGGCGCGAGCGAGCCGGTCTTGTGTGCCACCCTGGTATCGGGCGGTAGCATGCCCTTGATCCGGTCGACTCCCGTCAGGCATCGGTACATGATGTCGAGCAGCAGCTCGCTGCTCGCCGCGCTCACCGCCTGCCGCCGCCAGATCAGCTCGAGCAGCCGGGCCATTCCCTCCGGCGTGGCCGTGTCGCGCGGGTCGGCGTCGAACGAGACGAGCGCGACACGTCGCGCGCTGTCGGTCACCATCCCGGACAGTCGACCGAACTCGGAGATGGCGACGTCGTCGCTCGGCAGCCCGCGCACGCCGATGTAGTCGGCGATCAGCCGTACGGTCGGGCGGTCGGCGCGAATTCCCGACACACCGAGCGCGGCCAGGCGGGCGTTCACCGCCGCCGCGCCGCCCGCCGTGCGCAGCAGGATGTCGGTGGCGGAGTTGTCGCTGATGCGCAGCATCAGCTCCATCAGGTTGCGCACCGAGAGCGCCACGCCGGGATGATTGAACAGTTCCGTGAGCGTTCCGCTTCCGGGATGCAGGTCAGCCGGCCGGACGGTGATCATGCTGTCCAGCCGAAGCTCGCCCCGGTCGACCTGGGTGAGCAGCCGCACGGCGATGGGTACCTTGACGGTGCTGGCCATCGGGAAGCCGGCCGTACGGTTCAGGTACAGGCTGCGCCCGCTCTCGAGATGCACGATCGCCACGCCCACGCTCCCGCCGCTCACCTTCGCCAGGGCGGCGATCTGCGTCTCGAGCCGCGCCAGTCCGGGATCGGCGGCCGCCACCGGCCCCTGCGCGCCGGCGCGAAGTGCGATCGAGAGCGTGAAGCCAACGAGCGCGAGCCGGCGCGCCATCACCGACGGAGTCCGGGAGCCGGTCGTGTCACGGTGCGAGGAGCGGTTCATGAGCGTGTAGGGAAGGGGAGGGTGAAGGTAGACGGAGCAGCTGGTGTCGCGTCGTGAGGTCGTCGATCCGATCGGTGTCCACGGCAACGCCGATCCCGGGACGCTCCAGCGGCACCGTCACCTCGCCGCGGGCATCCATCGTCCACTCCGGCGTCACCACATCGCGCTCCCAGTACCGGGCACTCGGCGACAGGTCGCCCGGTAGGAGGAAGTTGGGCAGCGACGCGAGCGCCACGTTGTAGGCGCGTCCCACTCCGCTCTCCAGCATCCCGCCGCACCACACCGGGATGCCGGCGTCGCGGCAGACGTCGTGGATGGCGATGGACGACGCAAACCCGCCCACGCGTCCGGGCTTGATGTTCACGATCCGGCCGCTGCCCAGGGCGATCATGTCGCGCGCGCGATCGACATCGGTGATCGACTCGTCGAGGCAGAGCGGCGTGACGAGCTGGCGCTGCAGTGCCGCGTGCTGCACCAGGTCATCCCGTCCCAGCGGCTGCTCGAGCATCGTGAGCCCGAACGCGTCGAGGCGCGCGAGGTGTGCCGCGTCGGCAATGGTGTACGCGGAGTTGGCATCCGCCATCAGCGCGACGTCGGGTCCGACCGCGCCGCGCACCGCCGCGATGTACTCCACGTCGCATCCGGGCTGGATCTTGAGCTTGATCTTGCGATACCCCGCCTCGCGCGCCGCGAGCGCACGTTCCACCAGCGCCGCTGGCGACGCCTGAAGTCCGAGCGAGATGCCGGTACGGATCCGCAGCTGGGTACCGCCGAGGAAGCGCGCGAGCGGCAGTCCCGCACGCACGGCGGCGAGCGCCCAGCACCCCATCTCCACCGAGGCCTTGGCCATCGGGTGGCCGCGGAAGTCGCGCTCGAGCACCGGTCGGAGCGCGGCCGGAGCGTCGAAACGTCGTCCCAGCAGGCGCGGCGCGATCCATGTCGTGATCGCATGCCACGCGGTATCGATCGTCTCGGCGGTGTAGTTGGGCAGCTCGCCGGCGACGCATTCGGCCCATACCTCCACGCCGTCGGCGTCGCGGAGCTGGAGCACCAGGATCCGGCGTTCGACGCAGACGCCGGAGGAGATGCGAAACGGTTCCCGCAGCGGGAGACGGATTTCCCGGAGGACGATTCGCTCGAGATGCACGGCGGTTGGCAGCTCGGCCATGGCGAGATCAGCGTGGCCCGGAGGTGACGACCGGCGCGCGCGTCAGCACGTAGTAGCCCCGCGCGGCGGCCGAGTCGCGCTCGAACCGCGCGATGTGGTAGTCGTTCGCGAGCGCCCACTGGAAGGCGCGACGGGTGGACTGGCGCCATCGAACCGCGTGGTCGATCCGCTCGCGCTGGACTCGAAAGATGTCCTCCGGAATCTCCACGCGAGCCACCGCGGGAAGGTCGTCTCCGAACGAGCCGAGATCCGTCGTCGATCCATCGAACACCCCCGCGTTCAGGATGGGCGCGGCGGACGATGCCGTCGCCAGGGGTGGAACATCACGGTGTCCGTCGGCCGTGTCGTGCCGGGCGCCCGAGGCGATCGGCCAGACGACGATGAAGCGGTCGGTGCCCAGTCCACTATGCAGCAGGCTACCGGTATCCGTCCCGTACATGTCCGGCACGTATTCGGTCACGCGCGCTCCGAGCCGGTTCAGGTTGAAGTGCGCATTGCGCGCGACGAGTGGATCGTACGTCCAGTACATGCGCGTGGCTCCCACGGCGCGTACCGCGTCACGCTGGAACTCCTTGAGACGCCGTCCAATGCCGCGGTTCTGCGCATGGGCCTCCACGGCGAGCATGTCGGACCAATGCACGACCGATTCGTCCTCGATGCCCGTGATTCCGAAGATGAACCCGAGGAGTGCGCCGTCCGGGGCGAATGCCCCGGCGGTCACGCCGCCGAGTCGTTGGGTGATCTTCAGGATCGTGGCTGGAACCGACTCGCGAAAATCAGAACCCCAGGTGAGCTTCTGCAGATTCACGCACTGCAGGAACTCCGCATGCGTGCGCACGTGCCGGATCTCGAATCCGGCGCCAGGGGAGCTCGAGGAATCCGCCGCCGCGAGCGAGCAACTGGTAGTCGCGGTCACCACACCCCCCGCTCACCGAGCGCGGTGATGGATTTGGCGAGACGATCCGCGGCATTGAGCCAGTTGGTCTGGACGGCATGCAGCGCGGCGGGGGCATCGCCCGCGCCGATGGCATCGATGATCACCTCGTGCTCCTGCGTGGAGACGATGATCTCCGTGGTGAGCGTCGTATAGTAGAGATGAATGAACCGGTCGGCGTGAGGCTTCGCCGATCGAAAAAAGCCGAGCAGGCGCCGCCCCGCGCCGGCCTCCACGTACGCGCGATGAAACTCGCCGTCGAGTCGGATGGTGTCGCTCGGGCTCGGCGGCGTGCGTGCGGCGGCGGCGCGCATCGCTTCGTTGAGCGCTCGCAGCTCGGTGACGAGCACTGATCGCGTTGCTGCTGGAAGCGCTGCTGCTCGCCGGGCCGCCAATCCCTCGATCTCGCCCACGATCCCGAAGATCTCGGTGGCGTCCTCCTGCGTGAGCGGTGCCACGGACAATCGTGATTGGCGCCCCTCGCCCACGGCCTCCACGTAGCCCTCCTGGTGGAGGAGATAGAGCGCCGTCCGCAGCGGAGTGCGGCTCATGCCGAGGCGCTCGGAGAGCTCCGTCTCGATCAGTCGTACGCCGGGACCGAGCTTGCCCTGGACGATCAGGTCGCGCAGCCGCTCGTAGGCTTCCGAGACGAACTCGCGGCGCGGCGCCGCCACCGCACGTGCCGTCACGGGCCGGCCCGTTCGCCCGCCGGCATCGCGGTGCGCGTCAGCTCGGCGTAGGACGACAGGGAATAGTCGTTCGTCTCCGTGGTCGCCGATGCCGCCACCCATCCGCGCATCGTACCCTGGCGGGCCTGGAGCTGCATGGCGATCACGTGCGCGACCTGGCGCGCGTCGGCGGTGGGGAGGGTCCCGACGAAGCGTCCGCTCAGCAGGCCGTCGCGGATGCTGGCGTCGTTGAGCAGGGTCCAGAGCGCACCACGATCGCCGAGCCGCACACGGACCTCCAGTGACTCGAGTTGGAGCACGAGAGGCAGCGTCCCCTCGTAGGTCCGGACCGTGCCCCGCCATTCGCCGCGCAGGTCGGCTGGGGTGGCGAACGACGCCGGTGGGCGCGCGGGTGCGGCGCGGCGAGTCGCGAGCGCTTCACCGTACGAGGACGGCAGCACCGCCGCGGCCAGCTCGGTGGCGATCCTCCCCGGAAGTCCGGAGCTCTGATTGGACAGCACCACGATGGCGACGCCCGCCGCCGGGTAGAGCGACAGCACCGTCGCCACTCCCGGCATGCCACCAGTGT
>JBBQYZ010000243.1:0-5567 GCA_038208205.1 Gemmatimonadales bacterium
CCGCGTTGCCGACGAGGCGCTGCAGCGCGAGCACCAACACGAAGACGTCGTCCACCTCGCCGATGAAGGGGATGAAGTCTGGGATCAGGTCCAGGGGCAGCGCGATGTAGGCCATCGCGCCGGCCACGAGCAGCTTGTCGACGTTGCTGACCCGCTTGTCGATGAGCAGTCCGCCGAGCAGCCGGAGGTAGGCCGGCAGCTGCTTCATGTAGTAGATCACCGTGCGCTTCGCCCCGGCGCGTGGCGCCGTCGCATCGGCGATCGCCTCGGCCGCCGATGCGCGACGGCGTGACGTGCCGGCGCTGGCACTGGCGCCGGTCGCCGCACCAGTGCGTGTGCCGCGGGCCTGCCCTCGGGTGGTCGGACTCACTCGCCTGCTCCCGTTACCTGGTGGTGTGACCGTCATCGGGCGGAGTGCCGGTCGACGACGGCGGTGCGCCGCCCGCGGTCGGACCACTGGCAGCCCCTCCCCCCGTCGCACCAGTCGTGCCGTTCGGTCCCCCCTGCCCCTCGGCGGGTCGCGGCGTGCTCGCTGCCGTCGCCGCGGCGTCGACGACTCGCGAGGTCGCGCTCATGAGGTCGTTCGCGACCGATTTGCCCGCCGCCGCAGCGCCGCTCAGCACTCCCACCGCCTTGTTCATCAGCCCCATCGTCTCGGCGATCGCCGACGCGCTCACCTTGCCCGCGCGGAGACGCTCCTCGACGGCATCGGTGAAGCGACTGAGCGGGTTGCCAGCCGTTGGTGCACTCTGCCGCTCGGCGTACTTGGACTCGAGGAAGTCGACGTAGTCGAGCACCTGATAGCCCCGCTCATCCGAGAGGGACTCGAACTTCTGCAACAGCTTGTCCCGCAGATACGGATTCATCGTCTGCTCCGCCCGGTGTCGAGGAGGTGCAAGTTAGCAGATGCGCGTGCCGTCGTCAGACGGGGTTGATCGCCGGCCCCGCGGCACAAACGAAGAACGCCGACGGGAAGTGGCCCGGCGGCGTGAACGATGGCACTGCGGAATCTCGGCCGCCGGCAACCGGCGGTGCTCACCCGTGCCAGCGCGAGCGCCGCCCGCGCGCGTCGATGTGCAGGTATGGCGTCCGGTAGCGACGGCTCGTGTAGATGCCGAGCCCCCCGACGAGGTCGGGATGGGCGTCCTCGACGCGCTCGACGGCGATCATGACGCGGATCTCGTCGGTCATCGTGATCTTTCCGTCACCATCCGCATCGATCTGCACGTCGGCGGCATCGCCGTACTGATGGCGGCTGTCACGGGCTGCGCGGCGCGTTTCGCGATTGTGCGACGGGGAGCGGAAGCCCGAGTGGACGTCGATCGAGAGCTCAGGGCGCGCCGCGCCGCCGAGGTCCGCGAGCACCAGCTCCAGCTTGTCGAGCAGCCGAGGGTTGAGTGCCACGTACTTGGGCCAGACGTTGTCCTGGTCGTCGTGCGTCACGAAATCGGCGAGCTTGAGATGCTTGCTGAGCTGCAGGTCGAGCAGCTCGGGGCGCACCTCGACGAACCCCTCGGGCGTGTCTGACCGCCCGCGCCGACCGTCGAGACGCTCGGCCAGGTAGGTGCCGATGCGATAGCCGTTGAGCCACTGACCGAGCTTGCGATCGAAGGGAACGAGAACGGCCAGCGTCGGCTCGGCCAGAATCTCGCGGGCATCGCCGCGGACGATGGCCATGTGATAGAACCCGGGCACCACCGGGGCGAGCGGCGGCTCGGCGGTGAGCGGCCGGGCACCCTCGACCGGGAGTGAATCGGCGACCGTCACCCACTGGTAATGCAGCGAATCGGCGCTCCCCGCGATGGCCAGCGGAAAGACGATGGACTGGCCCGGGAGGGTGAACCTGACCTTCACCTCGCCGCTGCGCCCGAATGCGTCGGCGGTGGCCGTGGCGGTCGGGAGCGACTGCTCGGCCGCGAGCGCGGCGGAAAGATGCGCGAACGGAGCGGCCGGCGAGGTGCCCGATCGGTTCATGAACTGCACGGTGCCGATGCCAGCGACGGTACAGAGCACGAGCGCCCCGATCCATCCGCGCGACCGCCGCTGACGGCTCTGGGCCGACCGGCGGCGCTCGACGAATGCACCCGTCGCCGGTGCACTCACAAGAGGCCCCACCGAGCCCGGTTTCCGCGCACGTCGACATGAGCAAACGGGCCGTGTGACGACGTCGCGCGGTACACGCCGACCCCGCCCACGACATCCGGATGCGCACGCTCGACGCGCTCGGCGGCATCGAGGATGATGCGTGCGTCGCGGGAGTCGATGCGTCCGTCGCGATTGAGATCGTCCATCCGGCCGTCGCCGTCGTTGTCGACGAAGACGTCGGCCGCGTCGCCGTACATGTGGCGGCTCAGATCGGCGCGCCCACCGGTCTCGCCGCCGTTGGCGTTGTACTGCGGCGTGCGGAATCCGCTCATCACGTCCATGTGGCGCACGGGATGCCCCGAGGCCTCGAGCTGCGCAATCACGAGCTCCAGCTTGTCCACGAGGTCCTCGCGCAGCACGAGATACTTCGGCCAGGCGGTCTGCTGGTCGTGGGTGAGGAAGTCCCGCAGGCGGAAGTGCTCGGAGACGGCGGTATTCATGTTCTCCCGCGTCACCTCGATGAAGCCGTGCGGGTTGGCGTAGCTGCGCGACATGGTGCGGCCGCGCTCACCGGGCCAGAAGCCGATCCGGTACTCGCCGATCCGGCCATCAAGCTTCTCGGCGAAGCCGCGGATGGTGATGAGCGAGAACAGGGCGGCGCCGGCGCTGTCCCGCACGTCGTGCACGCCGAGGGTGCGCACCAGCGAATCGCCGAACATTCGGGCCACGGCAGAGGTGCTGTCGGCAGTACGCGCGACCTGACGCGCCAACAGCTTGCCGCTCCGGCCTCGAAGCGAGTCGATCGTGGCGAGGAGACGGGTGGCATCCTCGGTACGGAAGGTCGTGGCCTCGCGGAACGCGGCCGCGGGCGCGAGCAGCGCCGAGGCGACGCCATCGGCGACCGCACTCGCAGCGTAGGCCGACCGGACGGCACCGTCGACGCGACAGGCGGCGACCGTGACCAGGGTGAACACGCCACAAACAGCGAGGGCGCGACCGATGCGGCGGCCGCGCGAGATCGACTGCGTCATGATGAACTGTCTCCTGGCAACCAGGCGGGCGAGCACCGGCGGCTGTCGCGATCCGGTCGTGCGTCCCCGTGGACCAACGATGGGGCTGTCGAGCCCCGACCGACCCCGCCCCGGGGCGAAGTCTACGTGGGGTGGGTGGGGCCAGAGCAACATAGCCATGCGAGCGACGACTTGAACCGATGCCGGCAACAACCTTCAGGCAACGCTGGTCGATCGCCCAGCCTTCGCCGGTCGCAGGAGGCGCCTGCGGCCGGCCGTCATCCGATCCTAGTAGATGTAGATCGGCGTTCCCACCTCGACCATGTCGTATAGACGCGCGATGTCCTCGTTGCGGAGCCGGACGCAACCGTGGCTGACCGATCGACCGATCGACTCGGGGTTGTCGGTGCCGTGGAGCGCGTAGCCGTCTCCGAGGACCAAGCGGTGCGTCCCGAGCACTCCCTTGTACTTACGCTGGTTCGTGCCGAAGGGTGGGATCACGATGTTGCCACCCGCGACGATCTCCCGCCCTTCCTTCCCTTCCCCGACGGTGGCCTCGCGGCCGTCGGCCGTCCGACGCACCACGTCGGTCCCGTTGACGGTGATCTGCGAACCGTCGCTCGCGGTGATACTCTGTCCCCGCTCGAGCCGCACGATGCCGAGGCCGCGCTTGCGCGCCTGTTCCACGAAGTGCCAGTCGGGGGGCACCCAGGCGGGATCGAGCTCCTTGGCCTGCACGACGAGCCGTCCGCGCGGCGTCTCGAACTTCCAGTGCGATTCGCCGGCGCTTCCCTCGAGCACCTTGCCGCTGCCAGTCGCCACCTGCGCCGTGAACAGCACGCTGTCGCGAAGCTTGTACCAGACTCGGTGGTCCTCGATGCTGACGACGAGGTACGGCTTCGTCGTCGGGATACCGTCGGCCGAGGTCGCGACCTTCGACAGGCTGTCGTCCAGCGCGCCGCTCGTGCGGCGAACCTCCTCGAGCAGCTGGACGTTGTCGTTGAACACCATGCGGCTCACGTCCCGCTCGTGGCGAACGAGCGCGGTACGCGCGAAGAGGGCGGTGCTGGCTCCCATGAGCAGCAGGACGGCGGCGATGAGCCCCCACGCGAGCCGCCCGCCACTGCGAAAGAATCCGGACATCGATTGCGCCCCGTTGTCAGTGGTCAGTAGAGATAGACTGCTACACCCGGGCTGAGATTCGGTGCGATCGCCTTGAGATCGGCGGCGCGCACGCGGATCGCTCCGGGCAGCACGTAGCTGGAGTCGTTGAGCGGACCAACGCTGGGCAGCGAGTAGATCACCGTCCCGCCATCGAGGACGATGGCAGCCGGTCCGAGGGCACCGGTGAGCGCACTCTGGCCGGGCGGGATTCCGCGGTCGGCGTACACCCAGCGCGGGATCTCCCACGCGTCGCTCTCACCGAGCAGGCGCTCCACCGTGCGACGACCCCGGGGCGCGGCGATGTGCACCGTGTCGGGCGCCGTGCCGACGCGGCGCTCGGGGCCCACCGTCACCGGCATCTCGCGCAGGAGCGCGCCGTCGCGCTCGAGGTACATCACGCCGCTGTCGAGCGACACGCTGAGATGGAGCGTCTCATCGACGCGCGCCTGCCGCTTGAACAGCTCCACCATCACCTTGAGCCGGTTCTGGTCCTGCGACAGCAGCACGTCGGTGCGCTTGCGCTCCACGTCGCTCATCGAGGCGCGGAGCTCGGCGGTTTCGCGGCCGTAGCGGCGGGTCCGGAACAGGAGCCAGCCGTCGGCCGCCAGAAAGAGCAGCACGGCGATGGTCATCGTCGCGACGAGGCCCGGATAGCTGTGCCGGAACTCGCGCCATCCGGCGCGGCGTCGGTCCGTGCGTTCGCGGGTGGAATCGCGCCGCCGGCCCGCGTCCCAGTTGTCCTGCGGTGGTGGGTTCGTCATGTGGTGAGCTGGGGATGTCGCGCGCGCGATGCGGCGTGACGGGAGGGTGTACCCGCGGTGCGCGTCCGTGGTCCCGTGGTCGGGGGGCGCCCCGGGGGATACATTTGGTGTTGCGAAGGTCCTTCGTGCGCCGGCGTTCGGCAAGCGTTCCGTTCATCACACCCCCAGCCTCACGCGATGGCAGCCCGCTCCCGTTCCGCGCCCGTCGTCCTTCTCGTGCTCGACGGCTGGGGTTACCGCGCCGAGCGTGAGGGGAACGCGATCGCCCTGGCGAACGTGCCGACGTGGGACCGGCTCTGGGCACGCGCGCCGCGCACGCTGCTCGACGCGTCCGGTGAAGCGGTAGGACTACCCAGCGGCCAGATTGGCAACAGCGAGGTCGGACACCTCAATCTCGGCGCCGGACGCGTGGTGCAGCAGGATCTCGTGCGGATTTCCGGAGCGATCACCGACGGCAGCTTCTTCACGAACGAGATGTTCGTGGACGCCTGCCGGGCGGTGACGGCGACCGGCGGCACGCTGCACCTGGTGGGCTTGGTGGGTACCG
>JBBQYZ010000244.1:0-5552 GCA_038208205.1 Gemmatimonadales bacterium
CCGTGCAGATGCTCGGCACCACGCCCGCACTGTTCGAGACGCAGGGGATCACCACGAGCGCCGGGCGCACCTTCGTCGATGCGGAGATCGGGCAGCCCGTGGCGCTCCTCTCGCGCCTGGCCGAGCGCGAGCTGGCGGAGCGGGGCCGTTCGCCGCTCGCTCCCGGGGACAGCGTCGCGATCGGTGGTCGTTCGCTCCTGGTCGTCGGCACGCTCGGCGGACCAGGCTCCGAGGCGGCGCGGATGGCCGTGGTGCCGATCGGCGTGCTGCGCGGACTGCTGCCCGCCGGCGCCGACTGGTCGCCTTCGCTCATCGTGCGAGCGGGTCGACTGGAAGACGCGCCGACCGCGATCGCGGCGATCGAGCGCTGGGCCGCGTCGCGCTACGGTGCCGACTGGAAGGATCGCGTGCGCGTGGCAAACCGCGCCGACCGCGCCGCCCAGGCTCGCCAGGGGCTGCTCCTCTTCAAGCTCTTCATGGGCGCGATCACCGGTATCTCGCTCATCGTCGGCGGGATCGGCGTGCTGTACGTCCTGCTCGCCGCGGTCGCCGAGCGCACGCGCGAGATCGGGGTGCGGCGCGCCGTCGGCGCGGCGCGGCGCCACATTCTCGCGCAGTTCCTCGCGGAGTCGGTGACGATCTCCGGCGCCGGCAGCCTCGTCGGCATCGTGCTGGGCGTCGCGGGTGCGTACGGGATCACGGCACTCATCCGTGCCCGCTCCGCGGCCCGCATGTACGCTGGTCTCTCCATGGGCACGCTCGGCGTGGCCGTCGGGGCGACGGTGCTGGTCGGCCTGGCCGCCGGCCTCTATCCGGCGATCCGGGCATCGCGCCTGTCGCCGATCGACGCCATCCGCCACGAGTAGGGAGAGACGGGAGGGCAGCGTCGGCAGCGAGTGGACAGCGCGTCCACGCCGACGTGCAGGATGGCGGTACCGTAGCGCCCCTCCCCCAGGCGCGCCGGCGCGTGCTGATGCTCGACAGCACGCTCAAGGTCGTGGCCGTGGTGGTGGATTCGTCGAGCGGCGGCGAGAACGCCTACGGCACACGGCCGGGTGGATTGATTCCCTACCACGGTGACACCACGCTCTTTCTCGATCCCGTCGCGCTCTCGATGCTGGTGATCGATCCCGCGGGGAAGATCGTGCGCGTGATGGCTGCTCCGCGGCCGAGCGACGCGCAGTTCCTCGTGGGTGGCCTCTTTGGCAACCCGGGATTCGACGCGCGAGGTCGGCTCGTCTATCGCGCCTTCAACCGTCCCAGCTTCGGCGGCGCGTTCCAGCCCGGTGTCGCGCCGACGATGCCCTCGCAGCCCGACACCGCGGCGCTGGTCCGCTTCGACCTGGCGACGCGGCGGCTCGACACTGTTGGCTTCTTCAAGATCCCGCGTCCCGTCGTCAACGTCACGCGCGACGCCAATGGCGGGATGCGCATCACGACCCAGATCAATCCGCTCCCGCTCGTCGACGACTGGGCAGTGATGAGCGACGGCTCCGTCGCGATCGTGCGCGGCCGCGACTACCGCGTGGAGTTCATCGGCGCCGACGGTGCTCGCACCAGCGCCGACAAGATTCCGCACGACTGGCAGCGCCTGAGCGACGAGGACAAAGTCGCCTTCGTCGATTCAGCGAAGGCCGCCTTCGAGCGGCAGCGCGCGGCAGGCGGCCCAGGTGGTGTGGGCGGTCTCGGTGGCCGTGACGGCGGCGCGACGATCGTCATGAACGGCGGCCCGCCGCCGGTTGGCGCACCGGCTGGCGGAGGTCAGAGCATCACCTTTCAGATCGGCGGCGGTCCCGGTGGGCCGCCTCCCGGTGCGGAGGCACGCGCCGCTGGCGCCGCGGCGGGTGTGCCGAGCGCCCCGACCTTCCAGCCGACCTTCGTCAACCCGTCGGAGCTGCCGGACTACAAGCCGGCGTTCGGGCAGGGCTCGGTGCGAGCGGACGCCGACGGACGGCTCTGGGTTCGCACGATTCCCACGAAGCCGACCCCCGGCGGCGCGGTCTACGACGTCATCGACCGGAGCGGGACGCTGGTGGACCGCGTGCAGGTCCCCGCCGGCACGACGATCGCCGGCTTCGGGGCGGGGAAGGTAGTGATCCTCGGGATGCGGAACGCGAGCGGGCTGCATCTGCAGCGGATCCGGATGTAGGGAAGAGCGGTGGGTGCTGGGTGGTGGGTTGACGACTCACCACCCACCACCGCCCTACGCTCTCGGCAGCACCAGCACGAACTCGCTCCCCGCGCCTTCGTCGCTGCTCGCCTCCAACCGCCCGCCCATCCCCGCCGCCAGATCGCGCGAGATCGCCAGCCCCAGTCCCACGCCCTGCTGGCTCGTTGGCGTGAGGTGGCGATCCACCTGCACGAACGGGTCGAACACCCGCGACAGCTGGCTCGCCGCGATCCCGCGCCCCGTGTCGCGTACGCTGATCTTCACCTCGCTGCCGCCGTCTTGACAGGTCAGTGCCACCTCGCCTCCCGCGTCGGTGAACTTCACGGCGTTCGCCAGCAGGTTGAGCACGATCTGTCGCAGCTTCTCGGCGTCGGCCATCACCGCGTACTCGTCGCTGCAGCTCCCGTGCGCGTACCGCACGCCCTTGGCGTCTACCTGCGGGCGGATCAGCTCCTCCAGGCCCCTGAGCAGCGGCGCGATCTGCACGCGCTCCATGCGGTATTCTACCTGGCCGGCGTCGAGCTTCGCGAAGTTGAGCACGTCGTTGATCAGTCCGAGCAGGTACTGGCCGCTGCGCCTGATCCGCTCCACGTCCTCTCGCTGACCAGGCTGCAGGTCGCCGCGCACGCCGAGCAGCAGCAGGTCCGCGTAGCCCGCCACCGCGTTCAGCGGCGTGCGCAGCTCGTGGCTCATCGTCGCCAGGAAGCTGCTCTTCGCGCGGTTCGCCAGTTCGGCGTCGAGTCGCGCCGCCTCGGCCACCTCGCGCGCCGCCTCGAGCTCGCGCCGTGCGCGCACGTGCTCCGTCACCTCGTAGGCCACGCTGGCCAGCGCGTACACGTCGCCGTCGGCGTTGCGAAGTGGTTGGTAGCCCACGTTGTAGAAATATTCCTCCGCCATGCCGTCGCCATCGCGGTCGAGCATCACGCGTCGCTCGGCATGAAAGTACGGCTTGCCCGACGTATACACGCGATCCATGATCTCGAGAAATCCCTGTCCCTCGAGCTCGGGAAACGCCTCGCGGACCGAGCGGCCGAGCAGCTGTCGCCCGCCGCCCGGCGTCTCCACGTAGCGCGGGCTCACGATGGTGTACACGTGCTCCGAGCCGGTGAGCACGGCCACTGCCATCGGCGCCTGGTTGAACACGTCCCGCAGCCGCCGCTCGCTCGCGCGCAGCTCGGCGCTGCTGCGCTCGAGCTCCGCGTTCACCCGCTCCACTTCGTGCCGCGCCTCCGCCTGCTCGGTCACGTCGCTGCCGTGCGCCACGATGCCCACGCGCGTCCCGTCGGCTTCGGTCAGCGGCTGGTACACGAAGTCGAGGTATCGCTGTTCGAGCACTCCCTCGCGCTCGAGCATGATCGGCGTTTCGCGCCCCACGAACGGCTCGCCCGTCTCGAGCACGTGGTCGAGGATGGGGATGAATCCCTGCTCCACCACCTCGGGCACCGCGTCGGCGACGCGCCGCCCGATGATGTCGCGCTTCCCCACGAGCTGGAGGTACGGGTCGTTGGCGAGCTGGAACACGTGATCCGGCCCGCGGATGATCGCCATGAAGCTCGGCGCTCCGCGGAACACCTCCTCGAGCCGCGCGCGCTCCACCTCCAGCTCGCGCAGCAGCGTCTCGCGCTCCGCCTCCATCCGCTGCGTGCGCACGCGCGCCGTGGTCTCGATCAGCGTCACCAGCACGCCGGCCACCGCACCGACGTCGTCCCGGACGGGGCTATACGAGATCGTGAGGTAGACGTCTTCCGCCACACCGGCGCGAAGCAGCGGGTAGACGGCGTCCTCGAAGTACACCGACTCGCCCGCTAGCACCCGCTCGTAGACCGGTCCGTTGATGTGCCACACCTCCGGCCAGCACTCGCGCGTGGCCATGCCGAGCGCACGCGGGTGCTTCACGCCGATCACCTGGCGGTACCCCTCGTTGTAGAGCTGCGTCAGCTCGGGTCCCCACAGCAGGATCATGGGGATCTCCGAGCCGAGCACGAGATCGGCGATCGTGCGCAGCGAGATGGGCCACTCGCTCGTCGGCCCGAGCAGCGTGGTCCCCCAATCGAAGTCGCGAACGAGCGCTCGCATCTCGCCGGCGTGGCCGGCCGGGATGGTGGCGCCGCGCGCGTCGCGCGTGTCGGTCGACGGCAATGAAGGAGTGGCGGACACGCGGTGCAGTTGAAGAGAGGAGACGTTCTGGCTGAAGGTACGGCTGCCGCACGCGGGATCAAGTTCCGAGGCGGGCGGCGCGCGGAGCGACGCGCCTCCGCGACGCGCGGCGTACGACGCGGCCGCCGGCGGTGTACCGGCACCGCCGTGACCCTATCCGCTCGCTACCCCGGGCGCTAACCTCCGCGCCTCGCCGATTCGGCCACCGTCGCGCGCCCGCCCCCAGCACCCTGCCCATGCTCCGCCATCGTATCGCGGTCGTCGCCGCCCTCGCCCTCACCCTCCCCGCCGCCGCGACCGCGCAGACCCGCATGCTCCGCTCGCCGAGCGTGAGCCAGCGCGACATCGCCTTCGCGCACGCCGGCAACATCTGGATCGTGCCGCGCGCGGGCGGCAATGCCCGCCGCCTCACCAGCTTCGCCGGCGAGGCGCAGAATCCCAAGCTCTCGCCCGACGGAACGCGCGTCGCCTTCAGCGCCCAGTACGCCGGCAACGTCGACGTCTATGTCGTCCCCGCCGAGGGCGGCGAGCCCAAGCGCCTCACCTACCACCCCGGCGCCGACATCGTGCAGGGGTGGTCGCCCGATGGAAAGGACATCGTCTTCGCCAGCGGGCGAAACACCCACGCGCCAACCGGCGTGCCGCGCTTCTACATGGTGGGACTCGATGGCGCCGTCGAAGCACCGATGCCGATGCCGCGCGCCTATCAGGGCAAGATCAGCCCCGACGGACGCCACATCGCCTACCGGATGAACAACTCCTGGGACGAGGAGCGCCGCAACTATCACGGTGGACAGAACCGTCCCATCTGGATCGAGGATCTCGCCACCCACGACGTCGTGACGCCACCATGGACGGACAGCAAGGAGATGGATCCCGCCTGGATCGGCGGCGTCGTCTACTTCCTGAGCGACCGCGACGGCGTGTCCAACGTCTGGTCATACGACCCCGCGAGCAAGGCGCTCGCGCAGGTCACGAAGTTCCGTGACTTCGATGTGAAGACCCTCGACGCCTCGACCACCGCCAATGCCGTCGTGTTCGAGCAGGGCGGGTCGGTGCACGAGCTCGACCCGTCGTCGGGTCGCGAGCACACGGTGCGCATCACCGCCAACGGCGACTATCCCTGGATGATGCCGCAGTGGAAGGACGTCACCACGCGCATCTCGTCGATGACGCTGTCGCCCACCGGCCGCCGCGCCGCCGTCGAGGCGCGGGGCGAGATCTT
>JBBQYZ010000245.1:0-5552 GCA_038208205.1 Gemmatimonadales bacterium
GGTCAGGCGAGGGGTGTGGCGTGGCGTGGAGGCAGGCGTGGTCTAGTTCAGGCTAGAACCGTCCGCAAAGCGTGCATCGGCGAACTCGAGGCGGCAACTGTCAATTCGACGCCAAACTGTCGTGAAGCGACACCGTAGCTGTCACTCCACACGTCATTGAGGGCGCGTTGACGGGCGCGCACGTTTTGTTGAGGGTCCGTTGAGGGCCCGGCGCGACACTCGAAAGCGTGGCCACCACACCTTCGTCAACGTCCAGAGCGCGCGCGCCCGGGGGTGCGGAGCTCGACGCCCTGACCCGCGGGGCGGACCTCGTTGCGCGGCACGGTCGCGACGTGGGCGCCGTCAGCGTGCGGCTCCCTGGACTGGACGACGGGGAAGCCGAGTGGCTCGAGCACGCGTGCGAACTCGCGGCCCGCGAACGCGGCATCGTGGTCGAGATGTGGTTCGGAGAAAAGCGCACGATCGTGCGCTTCGCCCGGGGGCGAGGAGCGTGAACGAGCCGAGCGAGGAGGGTCCGCCCTCGCTGGAGCGCCGGCACCAGCGCGCCGGCATCAAGCCCGGCGACCGCTACGTGCGCATCGTCCGTCCAGCCGCGCGTGAGTTCCGTCGTGTGGGGGGCCACTACGTCGCCACGGAGGAGGCGGTCCGGGCGCACGGGAACGTCGGTCGATCATTCGATCGGCTGCGGCGAGTGCTCTTCGGAAAGCGCCTTGAGTCGGAGGCCGATCTCACCGAGCGTCTCGGCGTACCCACCGGTCTCGCGATCCTGGGCTCCGACAACATCTCGTCTTCCGCGTACGCGACCGAAGAGGCCATGCGTGTGCTCGCCCTCGCGGGCGCCGGCGCCCTCGCGCTGACGATGCCGATCGCGATCGCCGTCGTCGCGATCCTCGCGATCGTCGTCATGTCGCAGCTCCAGGTGATCCGCGCCTATCCGAACGGCGGCGGCAGCTACGTCGTCACGCGCGACAATGTCGGCGCGGTGCCGGGACTGTTCGCGGCTTCCGCCCTCCTCATCGATTACGTCCTTACCGTCTCGGTGTCGGCTGCGGCGGGCGTCGCGGCGATCGCGAGCTTCGCGCCCGAGCTGCTGCCCCACCGCGTGCCGATCGGGCTCGCATTCATCGCGCTCCTGATGATCGGCAACCTCCGCGGCATCCGGGAGGCCGGCCTCGTGTTCGCGGCACCGACGTACTTCTACATCGGCAGCATCGCGGCGCTGATCGTGGTGGGCATGGCCCGCGTGCTGACGGGCGACATCCCCGCCGCGTCGATCCCGCCGCACCCGTTCGGCGACGTGCCGGCGCAGGCGCTGGGGGTGCTGCTCGTGCTGCGCGCGTTCGCCTCGGGTTCCGTGGGCCTCACCGGGAGCGAGGCGATCTCCAACGGCGTGCCCAGCATGAAGCGTCCAGAGCAGCGCAACGCCACCACGACGCTCCTCGTGATGGCCGCGCTCTTTGGAACGATCTTCCTCGCGCTGACGTTCCTCGCGCAGACCATTGGCGTTCGGCCGGACGAGCTGGAGACGGAGACGCTCAACAGCCTGATCACGCGCTCGGTCGTGGGCAACGGCACGATCTTCTACTACGCCGTGCAGGCGGGGACCGCGCTCATCCTCGCGCTCGCGGCGAACACGGGCTTCACGGGCTTCCCGCGCCTGGCGTCGGTGCTCGCGAAGGACCGGTTCATGCCGCGCCACTTCGCCCATCGCGGCGAGCGGCTTGCGTTCAGCACCGGGATCATCGCGCTCGCGGTCCTCGCGGGCGGCGTGCTGGCGGCGTTCGGCGGCAGCGTCACGGCGCTGATCCCCCTGTACACGATCGGCGTCTTCCTGGCGTTCACGCTGTCCCAGGGCGGACTCGTCCGCCGCTGGTGGCGACTGCGGCCGCCGGGGTGGCGCGTGCGGATCGCTCTGAACGCGGTGGGAGCCGTGACGACCGGGATCGTGCTGCTCGTCGTGGCCTACACGAAGTTCCTGTATGGAGCGTGGATGGTGCTCATCGTGCTGCCCGCGCTGGTGGGCATCCTGTACCTGGTCCACAGCCATTACCGCTTCGTTTCCGACGCGCTCGTGCTCGACTCGGTCGAAGGACCGCTGCCGGAGCCCGTATCGCCGGTCGTGATCGTGCCGATCGCGCGCATCGACCGGGCCGCCCTCCAGGCTCTGACATTCGCCCGCTCCATCGCGCAGCACGTCCGCGTGGTGCACATAGCGACGAGCGCCGAGAGCGCCGACGACTTCGAGCGCCGGTTCAAACGATGGGCGCCCGGGGTGCCGATCGACGTCATCGAGTCGCCCTACCGCGCGCTCGTCCCTCCGCTACTGCGCTACATCGACGCCATCGACACCCACGACGGCCGTCCCATCACGGTCGTCCTCGCGGAGTTCGTGGCGCGCACCCCGCTGGAGATCCTGCTCCACAGCCAGACGGCGCTCCGTCTCAAGGGAAGCCTTCTCTTCCGCCCGAACACCGTCGTCGTGGACGTGCCGTACCACCACGAGGACACGGGGACGGTCTCGGCGCTGGCCTCGGACCGAGCGGAAGGGGCATAGCCGCCGCCTGCGTTCTGCGGGCCCACGCGGGGAAGCGCAGGTACCGGCGACAGGAACACGGGACAGCAAGGGGCCGCCCCTTGGAGGGCGGCCCCTTGTCAGTACGCGGTCGGAATCGTGCCTACGGCGCGACCTGGCTGATGCGCGTGTACCAGTTCGCCAGCGACGTGCGGGTCCCGCTGCAGGTGAAGTTGGTCGCGACGTACTCCGCGAAGGTGCATTGGTGGCCACCGATGTACTCGGATGCGATCCAGAAGTTGTTGCCATCGACGGCGGCGGCGCCGTAGTCACCCCAGCGAGGACGGGCAATGCCGCTCGATGCGAACGCGTCGTACTCGCTGAAGCCATCCTGGGGCGTGGCGCCTTCGGCGGCGATGGAGATCGTCCCGACGCCGTTCGTCGCGTCGATCGTCGTGTACGCGGCGCTCGGGTAGTGGTCGGCGCCGACGAGCGTGAATGCCATGACGCCAGCGCCGTCCTCGCGGACCGCGATGGCCGGGTAGATGACGTTGTTGTCGGCGATGGCGAGGTAGCCCTGCTTGACGACGGTCGCGTTCAGGGACGTCCGAACGACCTTGTGCGTGGCGTCGATCGACGGCCGGATGATGAACCACGCGATCCCGGCCTTTTCGGCGCCGCCGACGCTGACGGCGGTGTCGAGCGCGCCGTACAGCAGGCCCCCTGCGTAGAACACCTGCTGCATGCGGGTGTCGTTGCTGTCGAGCGGACCCTCGACGGCGTCGTGCGCCGGCTCGTTCACGAGGAAGAACTGCCAGCAGCCCGGTCCGAACGGCGTTGGCGCCGTGGTGTCGTTGAGGCAGTCCGCGAGCGGCACTGGGCCGGCCTTCTGGTCGGACTTGGGCGGGATCCCGTACTGCTCGACGCCCAGCACCGCGGTCGTCAGAGTGAGATCCGGCGACGCCGTGTCGAGCGACGACGTGTTCGTCAGCGCCCACACGCCGAGCCGGTCGTCGAAGCCGACCTTGTTCTTGGCCTCCTCGGCGGCCATCGAGCTGAGGAAGTATTCGGTCCCTCCGTTGTTCAACGCGTAGCTGTTCGTGCCCGGCGACTGCGCCGGCCACAGCGTGAACGCGTTCGTCCCGGCCTGGGCGAGGACGAGGTTGTCGAAGGAGACGACATCCGGACCGGCCGCACCGCTCGCGAGGGCGCGCTTCGACATCGCGTAGATCTGGCCGCCGTTGAACTTGTTCTTGAAGAACGAATACTCATTGGTGGAGATGTAGAAGCCGTACTTGTCCGCGCCGATGTGCGGGTAGTCCCCTAGGCACGGGCACTGGGGGTGGTTCCCGGTGCCGGCGGAGTTGTCGTTCGTGACGGGAAGCTTGTAGATCGTCCAGTTCCCGGTCGGGTCGCTGGACTGGCTGACAGCCACATCGAGGTGGTTCTCACCGGTCGGCCGTCCCGTGCTGCTGCCAAGCTCGAGCGTGAGCACGACGTGGAACCACCGCTGGGTATCCGGGTCATAGAGGCACGTTGGATCGGTCAGCTCGGGACCGTAGACCCTCGGGCTTCCCCGAAAGATCACCGGCGCATAGCCGTAGAACTGGTTCAAGGCGATCGTTCCGGTGACCGGTGCGCCCGCGGTGGTGTAGATCCGGAGCGCGTCATTGACGCTTTCGAGCACGAAACCGTTGCCCACGCAGAGCCCCTGGTCCGGCGGCTCGAGAGAGAACTGATTTCCGCCGTTCGCGAGCCGCTGGTCGCGATGCCTGATGCCGTCCCAACTAAGGACCGGCGCGCCGCCGCCAACGCCGGTGCTCGATACGACGGGAGCCGAGAACGGGCCGCCGTGTCCGTGCGACATCTGCCGGTTCACGACGGAGCCGCCGGGCACGTCACCGGCGTCCTCCTCGAGGGCCGGGGAGAGCTCCGAATCGCGTGTGGCCGCGCTCGAACCGGCGGCCGCAGAAAGTCCCGCGATCGATGACGTGCCTAGTCGCTGGAGCCGGAGCAGCGTCTGACCGGGAGCGGCGCCGGTCCCGGGTGCCGATCCGTACCGCGCGGCGGCGGCGGGGCCGCCGAAGACGGCGAGACTCGCGACGACGAGCGCCGCTACGGAGAGCGCTGCGGCGAAATGCGAGAGCGCCCGATGGGGGCGCGCGTTCTGTTGCTCGAGCATCGACCTCCCCTTTGATGTGCAGACGGCACCCGCCGACGGGGTGGCTGCGGCGCATCGTAGGCACTGGCGCCAGTGGTGTCGAAAGGCTCAACGACCGACGCGCCCGCCGTGGCCATTCAGTTACGCGGTCGGTACGATTGGATGCGAGCCCGAGTGGCGCAATCGGATTGACGCGTCGGCCTTAGGAGCCGATGGGGGTCACTCCCCGTGTGGGTTCGAGTCCCACCTCGGGCACCGGCGATCCCTCGAGCGCACCGGACGCTAGGAAAGACCCGGACGAAAGAGTTCTAGCGCCTTCTGGTATTGCCCCGATGCTTCGCGATGCCGGTCTCGCCCTGTCAGTGCAGCTGCATAACTCTCATTCACCTTGCGAGGTCAAAGAGGATACGGATCACGAGGTCATGGCTCGGCTCATCACGCGCTGCCCGGAGCGCGCTGTCGAGCACCCTATGCCCCTGATCGCTAAGTGGATTGAGTAAGGCACAAGTTCGGCATGCACGGCCCTTCAGTCTTGGTATTGGAGGTCCCTTGACCGGCACCTTCCGCGCCAGCGAAGACGCTCCCGGCATGCGCGCACGAGGGCGATGACCCTGCCATCACCGCCCTGTTCAAGTACGCGAAGCGGTCCTTGCCTCCTCTGGGTCAGGGAAACGCTTGGGTCCAGGCCGTTGCGTCTCTACGCCAAACGGACTGCGCACCGGACGTGCGGTCGGTGCTCACTGCGAACGCCGTACCCATCACGGCAACGACACGTGACACGTTCGGCGGTTTCGCCTCGCACCTCCAGGTCCGGCCGCAGTCGCTCGTGATGAGCAGCCCTCCATCGCCGGCGCGCACGCCGCCGGCTCCGAGCGAGAT
>JBBQYZ010000246.1:0-5552 GCA_038208205.1 Gemmatimonadales bacterium
AGCCGCGTCTGTGCCCCGGGCAGCACCCAGCTGCGCCACGCACCGTTCACGAGCGCACGCACCGTCCACCAGCGTACGTCGTGGGCGGGCGACGCGGGCGTGCGGCGCACCACGATGTCTCCTGTCGCCGGCTCGACGGCCAGCGCGACGACGGGCGCGGCCGGCCGTCGCGACGACAGCCAGAGCGATGCCGGCACCAGTGCCGGCTCGGCATACACGTCACTGCGCAGATGCTCGGCGAGCGCAGCGGCGGCGGCCTGGCGCGGCGGCTGGGTGGCGACGCCGACCAGCACGGAATCGCGCCGGACCGTGGCGACCGGCATGAGCGCGCGCATGCTGAAGTGGATGTTGCCGGTGGCGCCGGCGCGTCGGGTCGCCCGGATCTGGGCGTTCAGCTCGTCCGCGTCCCACGCGCCGCTGGCAGCGCGGCTCGCGCTGTTGCCGATCCAGAGGTGACGCCGCCGTACGTTCTCGCCGACCCACCAGTCCAGCAACGTGGTGTAGCTCTGCGCGGTCTGCGCGATGGGCCAGTACAGCTGCGGGGTGAAGTAGTCCACCCACCCCTCACGCAGCCAGCGGCGCGAGTCGCCGTACAGCTTCTCGAACGAATCGAATCCCTTGATCGACTCCGGGTTGCCGGGACGCCAGATGCCGAACGGGCTGATGCCGACCTTCACCCACGGCTTGATCGCCTTGGTGCGCAGGTAGAGCTGCTGGATCAGCGTGTCCACGTTGTGCCGACGCCAGTCGTCGCGCGCGAGACGACCGCCACCGCCCTGGTAGCGCGCGTAGCTCGCCGAATCGGGGAACTGCATCGCCACGCTGTCGGGACCGAGCTCGGGGTAGGGGTAGAAGTAGTCGTCGATGTGAATGCCATCCACGTCGTAGCGGCGCACCACGTCGAGCATGACGCGCAGCGTCTGCGCCACCACGGCCGGCTCCCCCGGATCCATCCATTCGTATTTCCCGTACGTGCGCACGAGCTCGGGGCGCGCGACACTCACGTGCGTGCGCGCATGCATGCCCCGGGCGCTCGGGTGGCGGGCGCGATACGGGTTGAACCAGGCATGCAGCTCGAGACCGCGCGCGTGCGCGGCCTCCACCGCGAACGTCAGCGGGTCGTAGTACGGCTCCGGCGCGCGGCCCTCGACGCCGGTGAGGTACGCCGACCAGGGCTCGAGCGGCGAGTCGTACAGCGCGTCGGCAGCGGGGCGCACCTGCAGCACGACGGCGTTGAGGTGCAACGCCACCGACCGGTCGAGGATCGCGAGCAGCTCGGCCTGCTGCTCCCACGCTGACAGCCCTGGCCTGGACGGCCAATCGATGTTGGCGACGCTCGCCACCCAGGCCCCGCGAAACTCGCGCGCGATGGCGGGGGGCGTGCTCGCCGCTGGCTGCGCGGCCGGCACGGCCTGTTGGGCGGCGAGCGGCGCCGCGCCGGCGGCCGCGAGGAGCACGAGCATGCAGCGCGTGAAGTGCCGGCAGAGTGGACGGGTCATCGGCCTGTCATCGAACGAGGTGATACTGCGTCTGCCGCTTCCAGGCCCAGCGCGCTACGCCGTCGGCGCCGATCACGACGTCCTCCTCCTGCGCGCTGCGAACGAGCTGCCCGTTCCACTCGGGGACGGGGGTGGTGGCCTGAAGCTCCACGGAGAACCACATGTCGGGCACGACGCGGGCGTCGCCGCGCCCGGGCACGCCGTCCTGGTAGTCCCACAGCCCGATCAGCGGGCCCGCCCCGTGACCGTGCATGCCGATCGGGTGCGAGTACACGGTGCCGTCGATCCCCTCGGCGCGGGCACGCGCGAGGGAGCTCCCGAGCACCTCGTTCCCGGTGCGTCCGGGCCGCAGCTCGGCGACCACGATGTCCTGCAGGCGGTTGGAGACCGCGAGCGCGCGCACCAGTCCCGCAGGTGGAGCGGTCTCGCCCTCACGCAGCACGTAGCCCATGTGCTGGGTGTCGGTGTTCAGCCGGAGCGCGGTGAGGCCGAAGTCGCAGTGCAGCACGTCGCCGCGCTGGATCACCGGGTCGTCGCCGAGCTGCGCCTCGGTCTGCCCGCGGCGCTGCACCTCGACCGACGGGTGGAACCAGGTGCCGAGTCCGAGGTCGTTCAGCCGCTGGCGCATCCACCACACCACGTCCTCCGTACGCGTGACGCCCGGCGTGACGACCACGCTGGAGAACGCGGTGTCGATCACCCCCCAGGCGACGCGCGTCAGCTTCTCATAGAATGCCGTCTCGTCGGGCAGCCGGGTCGCGATCAACTCGAGCGGCAGCGCCTCGGCGTGGCGGAAGCGCGCCGTCCAGTGGGGCCCGAGCGCGTCGCGCATACCGGCGAGCTCACCGGAGGAGAGGCCGTCGGAGAAGGCGAACACGCGCGACGTGTTGATGGCGATCACGCGCGGACGCCGCGCCTCGATGGTCTGCCGCAGCACCCGCCACTGCGCATCGCCCCATAGCTCGGCCTGCACGCTGCCACGGGTGCCGGCCGGCCCGGCGGCGGCTGCGGTGGCGCGCACGGCCTGGAACACACCGCCCTGCGATGTCCCGCCGAGGGCGATGCGCTCGACGGTGCATCCCGGACCCGGCGCGGCGGCGCACTGGTCGAAGAAGACGTAGATCGTGCGCCGTCGCGCGGCGAAGGTCGTGGGCGACACGAGTGAGCTGAACACTGGGTCTTCGTTGTACTCGCGCATCGGCACGACCCACATGTCCACTCCGTGCCGACGCATCAGCGCGGGGAGCACGGTCGTCATGCGCTGCTCGAGCCAGCGCTGCTGAATGACGGCCTGCTCGCGCAGGGTCCCGAAGGGGCGGGCGACGGTGTCGGGTCGTACGGCGGCGGGCCGCGCATGCGCGGCGTCGGTGGGCGCGCCGAGCAGCAGCAGGGCGGCGATTACGAGAAGGCGGAAGGGTGTCATGGCGCCAATCTACGGCGATCGGGCGACTGAGACAGTCTCAACCTGGCGGTCAGGGCAGGTAAACCCTGGTAGTGCGTTGTTCGAGCGTCGCTCTTTCTCGCCGCAATCGCGGCAGGGTGGGTTGGCGTGGACGAATCGCGAGATGAACCGCTGTCTGCCGCGCAGTCGCCCTTCACGGGCACGCCATCGGCACCGGCGCTCGCTTGGGGGATCGCCTGAGCAACTCAATGGACATAGCAGCGTCGATCCGATCGACCCAACGGGACGGCCGTCGGACCTCGGCGATCACCGAGGCAGCACGCGCCGAGTCACCTCTCGCGGTGCGAAACTGCGGGGGTGAGTGCTGTGCGAGCGAGAACACGGAGGTGTCGCTCACCCAGCGCGCCTCACGAGTCCGTACGAGCGAACCATTGCTCAAAGTGCACCGTGTGGGAGGGCCGAGGGAGCGGGAAGCGTCGCGGATGGCGCCGGCCCACAGGCGTACCGCGACTGAATCGGTCGAAACACGCTGATAGGCGCTCACCAGTTGCAGCTTGGCACCGGGAGGCGGTGCGCCATGCTCCGAAGCTCCGGGGAACGCGAACGACACGACTCCTGCCTGCAGCTCGTCCGAGTAGCCCGCATATCCTGATGGCTGCACCGTTGGACGCAGGGCTCGTAGCGCTTCTGCCGTCATGCCCAATCGTACTCCCTGCAGCTCATCGAAGGGGCGCGAATTACCGGCAATCCGCGCGACATCGAGCTCGCGCCCGAGATCGCACGCGAGCAGCAGCACGAGGAACACGACTGCCATGCTTCGGACGCTCTCCCCTAGTGCGCGCGGTATGGATCGGCAGTGTCGCCGGAAGAGCATCTAAACTCCCGGTATCGGCGTGAGGAGGCAGGCAAGAAAACCTACCGTCCCGTTCGCGCAGTGTGGGCGCCACATCGCCCGAAACAAGCGAGGCCCGAGAAATGGAGCTCCTCGACTGGAGTTGTACCAGTCGCCGCGACGCCGTGAGCCCCGCCCCGACCGGTTACACTAGGAAATGGCCGCCGACGGACGCGCAGCGAGTGAGGACGTGTACCGCACGTGGAAGCACGTGACGGTGAAGGTCGCCGGTCGCCCGTACACGATGGCCACCAAGCCTGGCACCTTCGCGTACGGACGGCTGGATCCTGCCACCGTGCTCCTGGGCGAGCGTGTGGACGTGAGCGCGGGCGACGTGCTCGTGCAGCTCAATTGCGGCAATGGGCTGCTCGGCGCCGTCGCCGCGATGAAAGGGGCGGCGCACGTGTTCCTCGCCGACCGGAACGTCGTGGCGGTCGAGGCGGCGCGCCGCACTCTGGCCGCCAATGGCGTGCCGAACGGCCAGGCCCTGCTCGGTCAGGGAGCGCTCGCACTCGCGGCAGACGTCGTGCCCGGCGTCGCGCCCGGCGTCGTCGCCCGCGTCGTGGCCGACGTCGTGGCGATCCGCATCCCGCCGGAGCGGGTCGCCCTGCAGCAGCTCCTTTCTGACGCGTTCCGGATCCTGAAGGTCGGCGGCCGCTGCTACATCGCCGGCGCCACGAACGAAGGCATCAGGACGGCGGAGAAAACGATGGAGCGGCTGTTCGCCGGGGGGCGGCTGCTGGCCCAGGATAGCGGGCACCGGGTGAGCGTGGCGACCAAGCGCGCACCGGAGCCGGCGAGCCGCGAGGATCTGGACAGTCCATATCTGCGTGGCGACGTGTTCAACGAGCTCACCGCGACGATGCGCGGGCGGGACTTCACGCTGTGCTCGCGTCCGGGCGTCTTCTCCTGGGACCACCTCGACGAGGCGACCTCGATCCTCGCCGAGACGATGGCGGTGCGGTCTGGCGAATCGGTGCTGGATCTGGGTTGCGGCGCTGGTGCGCTCGGTGCTCTCGCCGGCACCCTCACCGGTGCACGCGTCACGATGGTGGATGCCGACGTGGAGGCGGTGCGCTCCGCAACGCGGACCGCGGCGGCGGCGGGCCTCGTGGAGGTGCGCGTGACGACGAGCGACGTGGCGAGCGCGGTGCTCGACGAGCGATTCGACGTGGTGGTGGCCAACCCGCCCTTCCACGTGGGGAAGCTGACCAACCTCGACGTGCCGCTGCAGTTCATCGCCGACGCGTGGACCGTGCTCGCTCCGGGCGGTCGGCTCTATCTCGTGGCGAACCGCACGCTGCCCTACGAGCGCGCGATCGTGCAGCGGTTCGGCAACCTCACCACCGCGCACGACGGCGCGCGATTCAAGGTGTTGGTCGGAGTGCGCTAGGCACCAGCCGTCAGCGTGCTCCCACCGCGTGGCGCAGTTCGGCGCGTTCGCCTTCGTCGAGCGTGCGCCACTCGCCCGCCGGCAGGTCGCCGAGCATGAGCGGACCCAGCGCCGCGCGGTGCAGCGCGTCGACATGATTGCCGAGGGCGGCGAACATGCGGCGCAGCTGGTGGTAGCGACCCTCGGTGATCGTCACGCGCGCGCGACGCGCATCCAGCACCTCGAGCGATGCCGGCCGCAGCGGCGCCGACTCGCCGGCGAGCGTCATCGCGCCGCTCGCGAACGCGTTGCCCTCGTCGCCACGAAGGTCGGCGGCGAGCCGCACCTCGTACACCTTGGCCAGGTGGGTGCGCGGCGAGGTGATGC
>JBBQYZ010000247.1:0-5548 GCA_038208205.1 Gemmatimonadales bacterium
CTCCACCACCTGCCCGACGAACTCGTCGCTCAGCAGCTCCTCGCCGCCGTCACGAACCAAGCCGATCGCCACCGCGGCGACCACATAGCGACGGACCGTCTTGCGGTCCACCCCCGCCAACCGCTCCGTCGACCGGAACCCCTCACCCCGCATCCACAACCGCAGCACCTCTCGAACCTCGAACACACGAACCTCCCGGAACGCCATCGCCGCCCTTCCTGACCGCTGGTCGGATGGCGGCGAGTGCACCGGCAGCGGCACCGCTGCTGGTGGACCCCGGGTGGTCCCATCACTGGCGACGAGGTGGTCCCATGCTCCTGGCGAACCTCACCTCACGGTGGTCCCATGCTCGTGGCGAGCGACAGTCCTGAGCTAACTGTGCGTCGAGCAGCTCACACTTGTTACAGGGAGCTGCATGGTAGGTATCACTCCAAACAAGGCGATGGGACGTTGCTGACAGGCTCGCGATGAGTTTCGGATAGGGGTGGAGTCTCAAGAACTATGAAGACAACAAACCTTGGAGAGGCCGATGCGCTGCCCACGATCGAGTGGCCCCAAGTTGAAGCGCAACTCGCTGACCTCCTGACGCACGACGACCCGCGCTCGCCGAACCGCTCGACGTTCTGGCTGACGACGCTGAACGCCGACGGAAGCCCGCACGTGACGAGTGTGGGCGCGCTTTGGCACGCGGGCGCATGTTGGTTCCAGACCGGGGAACGCACCCGCAAGGCGAAGAACGTTGCACGCGACCCACGCTGCGCGATCAGTGTCGCCACGAAAGGCTTCGACGTGATGGTCTCAGGCGAAGCCCGGCGCGTGACCAACCCGACGATCGTGGCCGAGATCGCGGCGTTGTGGGCGAAGAGCGGATGGCCTGCGCAACCCGACGACTCGGGAACCGGCATCACCGCACCGTTCAACGCGCCGACGCTCGGACCCCCGCCGTGGTTCGTCTACGAAGTCAAGCCGCGGACCGCGACCGCAGTCGGTACCGCCGAGGAGACGCCGGGTTCAACCCGTTGGCGGTTCTGAAACCGGCGCGCTCGCGCTGCCTAGTCGCGAGCAAGAAGCACGTGACGTAGGCGCGCACGAGACGGCCGACGGTTCAGCCTTGGCTAGATTGGGCGCGATCGACACGGCGCACGACAGACTGTGCGCTCGTGACCGAAACCCCAACCACCAACGACGCCACGTCGGCTGACGGCACCCGACTCGCCTGCCCGGCGCCGAGTAAGTCGGCGATCTACGCGGTGGTGTCGTAGTGCGCCCGCTGGAAACGCACTTCGCGCGCTCAGACGATGGGTTGCATATTGCCTACCGGGTCCTGGGAGATGGCCCCATCGACACCATCCTGGTCCCGAATTGGATCACAGACGTCGACTCGCTCATCGCCGTCCCTCCGCTCGGCGCGCAGATCGAACGTCTCGCCTCGTTCTCGCGAGTCGCCTGGTTCGACCAGCCCGGTAGCGGTCAGTCCGACCCGGTGGCCGCGGACATGCCGAGCCTGGAGGACTTTGCCGATTCGATCCGGGTCGTTATGGACGACCTCAAGATGGAGCGCGCCGCGCTACTCGCCTGGGATATCAGCACTCCGGCGGCGATCATGTTCGCCGCGACCTACCCCGAGCGCGTCTCGCACCTGGTGATCATGGGTGGCAGCGCGCGGATGACGGCGGACGAGGGCTATCCCGGCTATCCGGTCGAGCACCTCGACCGACTTGTCGATTTTCTCGTTGGCATGTGGGGAACGACCGCCTACGGCCGCTTTCTCTGTCCGAGCATGGCCGGTGACGAGGACGCTTGTCGGGCGGTGGCGTCGTGGGGCAGGCACGCGCTCAGCCCCGGAATGGCGCGCCGCATGTTCACGATGGCGCTCGGCCTCGATGTGCGTGCGTTGCTTCCGTTCGTCGGGGCGCCGACCCTGCTGCTCCATTTCGCCGGAGCGCAAGCGGGAGCTCCGGTGAGCCAGGCCGAGTACATGGCCGAGCACCTCTCGAACGCGAGGCTGCGCACCTCTGAGTCCGCCGACCACCTTCCTTACCAACAGGAGCAGTTCGCTTGGCTGATGGCCGAGATGCAAGAGTTCCTGACCGGGGAACGGCCGACCGCTCCCGTCGATAACCGAGTTCTGGCGACCGTGATGTTCATCGACATCGTTGGCTCGACCGAGCACGCTGCGCGTCTGGGTGACAGACGGTGGACGGAGGTACTCAATCAACATGATGCCGTCGCTCACCGCGAGATCGAAAGACACCGAGGGCGCAAGGTGAACCCAACTGGCGACGGCCTACTCGCCACGTTCGACGGCCCTGCGCGCGCAGTCAGATGCGCCCAGGCAATCTGCGAAGGGGTGCGCCTACTTGGTATCGAGATCCGGGCCGGACTCCACACCGGCGAAGTTGAGCTTCGCGGTGAGGACATCGGTGGCATCGCCGTTCACATCGGCCAGCGCGTGTCGGCGCTCGCCGGTGCCGGTGAAGTGCTCGTGTCGCGCACGGTCACGGATTTGGTTGCAGGCTCTGGCCTTCAGTTCGTGGAACGGGGCGAAAAGGAGTTGAAGGGTGTGCCCGGGACCTGGGCGGTGTTCGCAGTCCAGAGTTGAGAGCACATCCGGTCTGTGCCGATCCCGGATGCTCTCCACGGCGCGCCCGACTGCCGATCCGCGCGCACGGAACCGGCGACAAGTGATGCTGCGGTGGCGGCCGGCGATGCGTGCGCTGGGGGCACTTGGAGGGCGCCGCTCGAGCGCTTGGCCGTAGCGTTGGGGTCGTGGCACAGCCGCCTTCGGGGACCGTGACATTCCTGTTCACCGACATCGAGGGCTCGACTCGTCGTTGGGAAGACGATCCCGGCTCGATGGACGATGCCCTCGCCCAGCACGATGCGATCCTGCGAGAGCTGATCGAACGGCACAACGGGTACGTGTTCGCGACCGGTGGCGACGGGTTTGCCGTTGCATTCGCGCGGGCTGGTGAGGCCGCGAACGCGGCGGTTGACATCCAGCGTGTGCTGCGGGAACGGTCGCTGCTGCCAGTGCGGGTGGGCGTGCACACGGGTGAGGCAGTCGAGCGCGAGGGCGATTTTTTCGGCCCTGCGGTGAATCGTGCGGCGCGGTTGATGGCGGTCGGTCATGGCGGTCAGATCCTGGTGTCGTCGGCGACCGAGCGTCTGGTGAGTGGTGTCGAGCTACGCGATCTGGGCGAACATCGCTTGCGGGATCTGTCGACGCCCGAGCGTGTGTTCCAGCTTTGCGTTCCGGGAGTGAACGTCGAGTTCCCACCATTGCGGTCGGTCAATGCGGTGCCGACGAATCTGCCGACCGTGCGCACGGAGTTGATCGGCCGCGCTGACGACGTGACGGCGCTGTCGGAGCTGGTGATGCGCGAGCGGCTCGTCACGTTGACCGGCGTTGGCGGCGTGGGCAAGACGCGCCTCGCGCTCGGCGTCGCGGCGTCGGTCGCTCCCGAGTTTGCCGACGGTTGTTGGCTGGTGGAGCTCGCGCCGGTGGCGGGCGGCGAGGAGGTGGTGAAGGTGGTCGCATCCGCTTTGCGTTCGCCGACGACCGGCAGCGATGCGTTGGCCGGCTATCTCGCCGAGCGGCGTGTGTTCGTCGTGCTGGACAACTGCGAACACGTGCTCGAGGCGGCCGTTGATCTGGTGGATGTGGTGCTGGCGAACGCGAAGGACGTGCACGTGCTGGTGACCAGCCGCGAGCCGCTGGGCCTCGACGGTGAGCACGTACGCCGCGTCCAGTCGTTGCCGGTACCCGACGCGCAGGCCCTACCCGACGACGCGCGATCAGCCGCGGCGGTGCGGCTGTTTGCGGAACGCGCCGCAGCAGCGGCCGAGGGTTTCGCCATCGACGGCAAGAACGTCGCCGCGGTGGTCGAGATCTGCCGGCATCTCGACGGGATCCCACTCGCGATCGAGCTGGCGGCGGCCCGCGTCCGGTCGATGTCGCCCGCCGAGATCGCGCGCCGCCTCGACGAACGGTTCAGGCTCCTCGCCGGCGGGTCACGCCGTTCGCAGGAACGGCACCGGACGCTGTTCGCCACGGTGTCATGGTCGCACGACCTGCTGACCGACGACGAGAAGGTCACTTTCCGTCGCCTCGCCGTATTCCCGGCGTCGTTCGATCTCGACGCGGTGGAGGCGGTTGCCGGACCGGACAACGACAACATCGTGGACTGCGTGCTGAGGCTGGTCGACCGCTCGCTCGTCGATTACGAACCGGCTGCGGGCCGCTACCGGCTGCTCGAGACGCTTCGTCAATTCAGTGCGGACCGGCTCGCCGACGCCGGCGAGACCGAAGACACACGCGCCCGTCATGCCCGCTACTTCCTTGCCCTCAGCGAACGCGTCGCGCCCGCCCTCGACGGCGTGGCGTACAACGACGCGGCAGCGGCCCTCGTTGTCGAGCTCGACAACTTGCGCGCGACCGTCGACTGTTGTGTCGAAGCAGGCTGGTGGGTCGAAGTGTCCGCCATGTGCCGACGGCTGTGGTTCTTCATCACGCAGGTCGCGCCGGCCGATGGCATCGCCTGGTACCACCGGTTCCTCGACCGTGCCGCCTCGCTCGACGATCAACTCGTCGCCGACGCGCTCGGCGAGCTCGCGTTCCTCGAGGTCTACAACCTCGGGGACTACGAAGCGGCGAACGCGCTGAGCGAACAGAGCCGCCAGCTCGCTGAGCAGAGCGGCTCGACGTGCCGCAGACCGCGTGGGTCGCGACTGCCATGATCACGGCCTTCAGAGGAGACTCAGACGCGGCTTTGGGCGCCGGCCAGCGCGCGTTCGTCGCCGCGGAAGCCCGCGGCGACGACAAGATGGTGTTGGCCTCGCTGTTCATCCAGTCGTCGGCGTTCTCGGCACTCGGAGACTTCGACCGTGCCAAGGGTGTCGCCAATGAAGCGCTGCGCCGGGCGAAGCTGTACGGTCACCCCACGATGATCACTGCGGCGGTGGTCACCGCGGCAGGGCTCTATTCCGAGAAGCTTGCCGAGCCCGACTTCGGAACCTGCTTGGAGACTCTCACCCGGGAACGCGTCAACCCAGCGGGCGGCGACGTTGGCGCGATGTGGCTCGACCTCACCGAGGCGGCCGGTCGGCTCGGCCTGCACCGGCCGGGCGCCGTCGAGTGTTATGGCCGCGCCGCGCGCACGGCTGATCGGCTCAATGCACAGCACGCATTCGACTCGGCGCTTCGTGGTCTCGCGCTCATCGCCGCCGAAGCCGGGCTTGCGGAGCCGGCCCAGGCGCTCGTCGCCTACGCGCAAGCCAACCTCAGTGCCTACCGGGTGAACAGTCCGGGCCAGATCTGGATGGCAAGCCGCCTCGACGGTGCCCTCGCGACGCTGCCGGAACCGCGGCATTCCAGCGAACCAGCGTTGCACCGCGGCGACATCCTGAAATTGATCGCCGACCTCGAAGCAACGCTCACCCGCGACGAACCCTCCTCCTAGGCGACGAGCCGGTGGATACGGCAATCGCACGACGTAGAACCGCACCTTGAGAACGCACGGCGGGCCCTCGATCTGTGGCACGTCCC